>JAVEWL010000242.1:0-7638 GCA_034004565.1 FCB group bacterium
GTCCGGTCCCGCTGGATCTAGCGACATCCCGGATTCCCGTTCGTTTTTCGCATGAGACCCCTCGCGTCGGCATTGCGCCGGACGGGTCCTGTCCGAGTTGGGGGGGGCGCCAGGACCGAGGGCCTATGACTTTACACCGTCCGGTACGCGTCGGTGCTCCACTCTTGCTCAGCAATGCCGTGCCACGCCTTCTGGAATTCACGCGACCTCGGCCGCCCGCAGATGCCCACATGCCGGCCCAAGGTCGGCAATTGATCACCTTCACTGACAGCCGCCAAGGCACGGCCCGACTTGCCGCCCGCATTCAACATGAGGCCGAGCGGAATTTGATTCGTAGCGTCATCTACCATCTTGTCCAGGCGCGAGATCCGGCGACGGATCAAGCGGCACTCCAACTGCGAGAAGAAATCGCGAAACTGGAACCTCTAGCGTCGGGAGATGGTCCCGCGGTCAAGGCGTTGGCTGATATCATTGCCGTAAAACGCGGAGAGCTTCGGTCTCTCGAATCGGCTGATGGTGGCGTTCCGTGGGACCGGGTCGTCGAACGCCTCTCCAATGAACCGGATCTCGAAGGACCACTGCTCGATGTGTGGAACGGGCGAGATTCTTCATTCTCGCTCGCCGACCGGGACGGATCTGCGACCCGTCTCGCACGCATGTTGCTGTTCCGCGAGTTCCTGCGCCGTCCACGAAGGGAGAATAGCGCGGAAACGATGGGTCTCGGAACACTGCGTTATCTGGCGATCGACGGACTGAAGGCGCCGTCCGTCCCGTCTCTGTTCATTGAACACGGTGCCAGCATTGATGACTGGAAGGACTTTCTCTACGTCCTCGTTACCCATTTTATTCGCGCCAATTCGGCGGTCGACGTCGATCGCAACATTCGTCGCTGGATCGGCCGTAACGTCCCGATAAGGTTTATCAAATCTCCCCGAGAGGAGGCAGCGGAAGCAAGTTCTCTGCGCTGGCCATCGCCTTTCCGTTCGAAGCGCAGCCGGCCTATCCGCCTGTTGAAGCAAGCTTTCGGACTCGACCTCGACGATCCCCTGAACAAGGATCTGGTCGACGACTGCATGGAACAGGCGTGGGGCGTAATACGGCTTCTCGACAGCAGGGCCCATACGGACTTCACCCTGGATCTGACGAAGGCCTCTGTGGCAGGGGTCGGTGATGCTTGGTTCTGTCCTGTCACGCGAACGGTGTTGGATAGGTGTTTTAGGGGGATCACTCCTTATTTACCTCATGTTGTCGGGCCAAGTTCGATAAACTGCGAGCCTATCGTGTTGCCCCATCTACCGTTTCCCTGGCTGGTCCGTTCCGACGATTCGAAGATAGAACCGGCCGAGGTTCGGGATTGGCTACAGACTGATGAGAAGGTCCAGACCGCTCGGCGAATGGGGGTATGGTCGGATCTTCACGACCGGATCGTGCAACGCGGGATGTTCCTGAGGTCTGCAGAACATTCGGCACAACAGCCGTCAGGTCGCCTCCAACGATATGAACGTGCCTTCCGAGAAGGCCAGATCAATGTACTGAACTGCTCTACGACCATGGAAATGGGCGTCGACATAGGAGGGCTTTCGGTTGTCGTCATGGCCAATGTGCCGCCGGCGCCAGCCAACTATCTGCAGCGCGTCGGTCGTGCGGGCCGACGGGGCGAGAACCTGTCATTGGGTTTTACCGTCTGCAAGGACGATCCCTTGGGATGGTCGGTATTCCGGTCGCCGGCTTGGCCCTTTATGCACGCCATCCGGCCTCCTGCGGTACGCCTGGATAGCCCTGTCATTGTTCAGCGTCATGTCAATGCCACGCTGTTAGCGCATTTTTTGAGGACGGTGGCACCTGGGGCAAAAAATCTGCGTACCCTGGAGGCGGGGTGGTTTTTCGAGCGCGTCGATGCCACGCGTCTCTCACAGGCGGAAGAATTCATCATTTGGTGCGAGACACCGGGCGCGGTGATGAACGAAACGAGGCGTGTCGCGTTGGCCTTGGTGCAAGGCACATGCCTCGAAGAATCGGAGATGCTTCTCCAGGACGCGGCCGCTGCTATGCGAGAAATCCGCTCCAGTTGGATTGCCGAGCGCGATGCGTTACTTGCTGATATGGAGCGTACCGAGTCGCGCGATGTAGCTCAGACGGCACTCCAGTTTCAGATCAAGCGACTGCGGAAGAGTTTCTTGCTGTCGGAGCTCTCAGGCCGAAGCTTCCTGCCGGGATATGGCTTCCCGACCGATGTTGTATCTTTCGTTTTGTCCGACGAAGCTATGCGCGCTCTGGCTGCAGATGGGGTAGGGCGCGAGGACAACCGCTTTCTCAGCCGCTCCTATCCATCACGCCAACTCGACATCGCGATGCGCGAATATGCGCCCGGTGCCGAGATTGTCCTGGATGGCCTCGTCCATCGGTCGCGTGGTATCACCCTGAATTGGAAGCGTCCTGCCGGCGAGGCCGATACCCGCGAAATTCAGGCAATAGCCCATGCTTGGCGGTGCAGGGCGTGCGGCGCCGGTGGAACGTCACGAACCTGGCCGGTCCATTGTTCTTCATGTGGGGACGAGGGCCTGAAGGTTATGGATTACCTCCAGCCGGCCGGCTTCACCGTGGATGCGTTCGAGCGTCCCCATGCCGATTACACGCGCCCAAGTTACATTCAACCGGCCGAACCGTTTATCGCGGCCAATGGTGGCGAATGGATTGCCCTTCCAGATCCCGATTTGGGTGTTTGCCGGGTGACTCGAACCGGCGAGGTTTTCCGCCATACGGAGGGACCTAACGGCTATGGCTATGCCCTGTGCCTTCATTGCGGACGTGCTGAGGCCGAAACGGCTCCATCGGCGGGAATTCTTCCACCTTTGCCTGACGGCATGAGGGCCCATGTTCCGTTGCGTGGAACACAGCGGAATGGGCACCGTGACAGCGGAGTCTGTTCGGGGGGCGAGACGCCATTTGGCATCCGCCGCCATCTGGCCCTAGGCTATTCGATTCATACCGATGTCTTTGAACTGCGCCTTGTCGGTCTGTCCGACAGAACAGTGGCGACTTCGCTAGTTGTTGCCTTGCGCGAGGCGCTGGCACGTCGTCTTGGCATCGATGCTGACGAAATGGGATGGGCCATTCAGCCGATCGCTGACGGGGCAGGTTCGGGACAGTATGCACTTTTTCTGCACGACAACGCCTCCGGGGGCGCGGGATTTGCGTCGCAAGGCGGGACGTTGATCGCTGACATACTCAAGGGAGCCGTAGATGTCTTGATCTGTCCGCGGGGCTGTTCACGCTCATGTCATTCTTGCTTATTGTCCCGCGACACCCGGTTTGACGACGAATTCCTCGACCGGCATAAAGCTCTTGCCTTCCTGCAGGACAACGTCCTCAGCCGCCTGTCATTGCGTGACGATCGGTGCCTGTTCGGCAGTGCATCGCTGGCCGAGAACCGACCCTTGGCCGAGGCATTGGATCGACGGCTTTCTGAAATGGCCGACGCACGGCTCCGAGTCTGGCTTTCTGGTAATCCCGCCGAGTGGGACCTCGAGAACTGGGATGGAGCAGGTCTCGTCGGCAAGTGGGGTATGCGGGGGCGGAGCGTCGACGTCGTTTTTAGTGCGGCGGTCGCTTCCAACCTCTCTTTCTCGGAGGCATTTGCCCTCGATCGATTTGCCCAACGGACCAGAGCCAATCTTCTTACCGTTGGCGAGCTTCCTTCCTCCCCTCCAATCATCGCCGATATCAGGAGCGCGACGCAAAACGTGGCTTGGAGTGGTGAAACAGACGCATTGCGTGTGCCCGGAGCAAACTGGGGCACATCGTCTCGCGAACCCATCGTTAGAGGGCCTTGCCCGATCGACGCCTATACTTTCGATACACAGCCATTCGATCCCGGCTCCAAAGTGCTAAGCGGTCAAGCGGGTGCCATCCCCCTCAGCATCACAGCTGAATTGAACGGTCCGGCGCGGGAGTTTGGCAAGCGGTTTTGGGAGATTGTCAAGGCATCTGCGCCAGACATTGCCGCGGTCCTGGATGTCGATGGGGCGCCAGTTGATATAGCCTATTCTGACCGCTATCTGGTCAATCCTTTGACATTGCGCCTTTTGTTCGAGGTCTTGAGACCTTTCGTCGCTGGGAAGCGGGATAACGGTTCCGTGTCAACGGTCACCGTTCGAACTCTCGCGGAGCGGGCTGGCGGCCGCCCTTCTCTCGCCGCGAAAATCACCGATGATTGGAATGATCTACGCCAACGCGACTCGGTAGCCGAAATAGCCGGTCGATTGGTTGGGGTCGATTTACACTTGGTGCCCATGGCCCTTCGGGACCTTCCGCACCATCGGAGCATTGAGATATCGTGCGGCGGGACCAATGCCCGAGTGTTTCTTGACCAAGGCTTTGGATATTGGACGACAGCCTCCCGGACCCGGTTTGACTTCAATGCGAGAGCTGTCGATCAGGCGCGATCCATGTTGGCAGCAGCCTTCGAGGTTGTGCAACGCGGCAGCCATCCGACAATGCTTTTTGTGATGCGAGATTAAGGTGGGCGATTATTCCAACGGCATGAACTTCTAACGGTATGGCCTTTTCTCCTCGTCGCGTCATTAATCGCTTAGACTCAGGCCAAAATTACTGCGCCGTTTCGTCGATGGCGGCCTCGAACTCAGGCTTGTTCATCACAACCACCGGAACCTCCCGAGGGTCGTCCAGTACGTTGGCCACATCCAAGCGCAAACGTTTTCGGAAGTAGTACAAAAGCGCGCGCCGAACCTTGATGCGTATGTTGCCCCCCTCCATGGCATAATCCTGAGCGATCACTCTTTGCTGATTTTCTCCCAAGTTCGAATTAGGCGCGAGAACCACTTCAAAAAAATTATTCCATCGGTTGTCCTGGGTGCCCAACTCGCCTGGCTCCCCCTGATTTCGGGTATCCAAGATGCGCGACAGGATAAAGTCCTTAAATTTATGGTCGATATGACAGAACGCCCTTGCATGCCATCGAAACCCATCGCTGCCGAAAGCATGAGGTGTTATGCGCCGCCATATTGGCTCCGTCCGCTCATTGTTCATGGATTGATAAAGGATCTCGATCGAGGCGGGAGCCCGGATCGCGGCCAGGATTTGCCGCAAGACCGAAACGTCGACGCGACGGTGCGGAACCGGCATAGCGTCGACACTTGGAGGATTGGTCAACCAGCCATGGCCTAATGGAGATGGCGCATCGATGACGGAATTCAGTTGCGCCAAATAGTGATCCGCGTCGGGCTCCAAGAACCTGGACTTGAACGACTTCGTGGCGAAATAGCGCTTTTCGCTTCTGTCATAGCGAACGTTTTCTGGGGCCAGGTCTTGGTACTGGCTCAGATCCTTCGACGCTTGTGGGACCGACACCCCGAAGAAACCGGTGATGTCGGAGCGATTCACTCCCCCCTCCCAAAACAAGCAAAACTCAATAAATTCAAGTCGTTGCTCGACGCCCCACCGAAGCCCTGGGCCCTTCGAAGTCATATGTCCTCCGATGCGTATAGAAACTATATTGACAAAGAAACGCTACCAGTATAGTTTTTTAACCCATGGCCGAATCGTGGTCAATGGTGAATTGGAGATCGAGATGTCGAAGAACGATCGTTACGTCGTGAAACACCCGGATGGCTGGGCGGTGAAGGCCGGCGGTGCGGAGCGTGCCAGCAGCGTCCACAACACGCAGAAAGAAGCCGAAGAGGCGGCCAAGACGATTGTCGGGAATCTTGGAGGTGGCGAAGTCCGCATCCAGGGCGAGGATGGAAAGTGGCGGGATTCCGATACCGTCGCCCCCGGCAACGACCCGAACCCGCCGAAAGATAAGAAGCACTGAGAGGGGGACGAATAATGGCATTCGACCAGCAACGGCAAGATGCAATCTTCAAGAAGACCGATGGGCGGTGCCATATCTGTCGCAAAAAACTCGCACGCAAGAACTACGGGGGCGTTGGCGCACGTGGCGCCTGGGAGGTTGAGCATTCCGTTCCGCAGGCTGTAGGTGGGACTCACCACCTGAACAACCTCTACCCCGCCTGCATTCCTTGCAATCGCAGCAAGCGGGATTCATCGACGAAAAAAGCGCGCGGAAAGCACGGCCACAGAGCCGCACCGTTGTCGAAGGAGAAAAAGACGGGCAACGCCTGGCTCGGCGGTTTCGGGGGGGCGATCGCCGGTCGGATTCTTTTTGCGTCGTTGGGGCCGCTTGGCATCGCCGCAGGAGCGGTAGTCGGCGCCGTCATTGGCAACGACTATGAGCCAGACTAGAGGGGAATCGGACTCCAATGCGGCAAATTCTTTCAATCGATGGCGGTGGTATCCGGGGGACGTTTCCTGCGGCCTATCTTGCAGATTTGGAACAAGACCTGGACCATCCGATTCATGAGTATTTTGACCTGATCGCCGGCACGTCGACAGGGGGGATAATTGCCATCGGTTTGGCGATGGGGCTTCGGGCGCGAGAAATCCTCGACCTGTATGAATGCCGAGGCCCTGAAATTTTCTCTCAACAGCGCAAAGGGCTGCGTGGCTGGGCTGAACGCCAAGCCAGGAAAGTGAAATGGGCTGCATGGGGGCCGAAATACCAGCCGGACGGATTGCTGGCCGCGCTGACCGATACGCTTGGGGACCGAAAAATCGGAGACGCCAAAACGCGACTCATGATTCCCGCGTGGCACCAGCAGATGGGAGCTGTCTACATTTTCAAGACCGCGCACCACGAACGTCTCAAGACGGACTATAAGGAGCTTGCTCGCGACGCCGCGATGGCCACCGCGGCGGCACCGACGTACTTCCGAGAGTTCATCACCGCGCGGGATGTCGGTCTCGTTGATGGAGGTATCTGGGCGAACAATCCGACGGGGATTGCCGTTGCGGAAGGCATTGGTACGCTTGGCTGGCCACCGTCAGAAATTCGTGTTTTGAGCATCGGGTGCTTGGAAGATGTCGTGGAAATGAGGGACGCCTATGGCGCCGCTCGACTCGCCCCGAAGCTCGCAGGGTTGTTCATGGCCGGACAGTCTCACGGCTCGAACGGGCTTGCGCACATTCTCACCGGTGACGTGGGTGGCTCAAACCACAAGGCGATTTATCGCGTTTCCCAGCCTGTGCCTGAGGGTTTCTTCTCCCTCGATGACACGAGCAAGATCCAGAAGCTGAAAAGCCGGGCCTTTGCTCAGGCCCGCATCGACAAACCCGATCTTTCGAAGGCGTTCTTCTCGAACGTCGCCGAACCGTTCGAACCGATATACAGGTGCTGATATGAAGCCGTCCGAGACCAAAGGGTTGCGAAGCCACGAGGACGTTCTTGAGGCGATCGTCAAAACCATCGACATACCGGAAAACTTGGATCATCTCGCCCGCGAACGGTACCAATCGATTGGCAATTGGCTCGACCGCGACGCATCGACAATCAAGCAATATGATCCGGAAGTTTCGCCCCAAGGTTCGTTTCTGCTTGGCACGGTCATCCGCCCTATCGGTGATGCCGACGAGTACGACATCGACCTCGTCTGCACGCTGAAATCGAGGAAACAGGATTTCTCGATGGCCAAACTGAAGGGGGCCGTCGGAACTGAAATTATCCGGTACGCAGAAGCCGCCAAGATGAAAAACGAGCCGGAAGATCGGCGTCGCTGCGGG
>JAVEWL010000243.1:0-7628 GCA_034004565.1 FCB group bacterium
CCGATTGACGGGTCAAGATGCGCTGGCCATACGGGCCAGCAAAAAGCTCCGCAATGACGAACTCCTCATCTCGGGATTGGCCGCCAGCCGCCTGCGACTGGAACTCGATCAGGTCCCGCTGTGGCGCGGGGATCATGTCTCGATCCAGCAACTCACCGAGGACTTTGCCCGCTACCTGTATCTGCCCCGGTTGCGGGACACCGGCGTCCTGGTGGAAGCGATTCGCGGCGGGCTTGGACTTCTCACATGGTCGCAGGATTCCTTCGCCTATGCCGAGAGTTTCGATGAGGCGGCAGGACGCTATCGTGGTCTTCAGGCAGGGCGGCTAGTCTGGTTTGATGGCGACAACCCCATCGGCCTGCTCGTGAAGCCGGAGGCGGCGCAGAGGCAACTGGCCGCCGAGACGCCCACGACACCGGGCGGAGCCGCGACTCCTGCGACCGGCAGTGGAGCGGGCGGCGGAACCACTACGACGACCGGCGAGACCGGCGGCGGTACAGAGCCACCCGCAGCGCTTGCAGCCCCAAAACGTTTCCACGGAACCGCCACATTGGACTCAAAGCGCGTCGGCCGCGACGCGGGCCGCATTGCCGATGAAGTGGTCGCCCACCTGGCCGGACTCGTGGGGGCCAACGTGAAGGTCACGCTGGAGATCGCGGCCGAGATTCCCACCGGCGCACCCGAGCACGTCGTTCGCACCGTCACGGAAAACTGCCGCACGCTGAAGTTCGACAGCCAGGGATTTGAGAAGGAGTAATGGCAGTCGTCACGCCACAGACCTTTTTCCGTTTCGCGGCGGACCACCACGAATTGCTGGTCGAACTGTACCAGCATCGGGATGGCATCACGGAGGCGACGCTGCTGCAGCTTGTCCGGCGTTTCGCCGGCGAAGGAACCCCCTCGGCCAGTTACATGGTTGACCGGCTTCGGGATCTCGGCTTTATCGACTACGCTCCTCACGCAACCGCGCAGTACGAGATGGCGCGACCCTTTGCGGAACTAATGAGCGGCCTGCTGCGTGAATACCGGCTCACGAGCGTGGAAGTCATCCGGGCATATTTCACGGCGATGGACGGCATGGCGACGGAGATCGGCCAGGCGATTGCCGACAAGAATGCCGAGCTAATGGTCCGTGCCCTCAAGGACACCGCCGAGCATGTCGAGCGGATGCGGCACGACTCGCGCCGGAACCGTGATGAGGTCGTCTCGACGGCCATGCGGGTAAAGTCTAACAAGGACCGCATGCCACCCATGCGGAGGTATGAGATCATCAACCGGCTGTGGACCCGTTACCTCGTCCCGTTGCGCGACATGATCGATTCCCAAAAGGCCATGGATGCCTCACTCGACCGGATGGAAAGAGTGCTGGAAGAGGCAGAGGTGTGCTTCCAAATGGACGGGGCCGTTGCTCCGGTCATCGGTATGGGGCGGGCGCGAGTGCGGCGACTGAGGAGGGACGTCGTGCTGGATTTCCGCGAGAGCATCCGGGAAATAGCCCCGCTGTACGAGGAACTACGGCGGGAGAACGCCTTGGCGCGAGGCGCTTCACACGCTCTGGAAACGATGAGCAAGCAAGGGCTTACACGGATGGCTTTGCCGCGGCAACTGGGAATCTGCAACTGGCAGCAGCAGGGCCTGTTCAGCGATTCAGCCTTGGAAGCCTACCTGCTCACGCTCCAAGGCTATGTGCCTGGCCGGCCGCAGCCGATCCCGGAAGGAATGACGGAAACGGCACGGGAGCATGTCCGGATGAATGAGTTCGATTCCCGGGTCGCCGCCGCGCTTCCGATACCCGATGCGTTGACCTGGCTTGCGGAGTCCTATCCGGAAGCTCCGCTGAGTACCGTTCTGCGACTCTATGGACGCATGCATTCGGGGCGCTATGGTTCGGTGGGATTCGGGGAGCAAGAGGAGGAGTACGCCTTGTGGGACGTGACTTTGGAGGCACATCCGATGAACCTGAACCGCCAAGACGCCAAGGGCACCAAGGGGAGCGGGAACGAAATGGGGTTGGGCAATGCGTGATAGCGAACAAAGCAATGCGGTTCTTGATCTGCCGCACATGGCGGAGGTATTCGAGGCGCTCCGTCGGGGCAAACATATCTCCATGAAGGATGGCGACATTTATATTGCCTTGAAAAGGCACGAGGGGGCCTACGAACATCTCTTTTCGGAACTCGGCTTCAAGCTGGTCCACCATGCGCGCGACTTCTTCTACTTCCTGGACACCTCCAATTTCACAGAACTTTCAGGGAGAATCGCGGTTTTCATGTTCATTCTGGTCGAGCACCTGGCGGATCAGGGCGACACCGTGGAAGACACCGTGATGACGCGACGGTTCGCCTACAAGGATCTGCCCCATCTGCACGGCGAACGCTACCAGACCTACATGCGCGAGGCGGGCGTCACGACGGCGGATGATCTTGCCGCCATCGTGCGGACGATGGAGCGGTTCGGGTTCACGCGGCGTATGGACGCGGAGACGTTCTGCTTCGACGTGCCGATCTACCGTTTTCTGGACCTGTGCATGGACATGGCGGCCAAAGCCGGAAAGGCCGAGGCGGCCCCATCCACGGCGGCGGACGCAGGGGAGGTCGCACCATGAGCATACGTTCCGGGCCTTACAGAATCGTCGCTCTGCACTGCGGTAAGTTCGACTATGCCGAGGTGGAGATCGACACGCCCGTCCACCTCATCGGACCCAACAACGTGGGGAAGACCTCCCTGATCGCCCTGCTGCAGTTCCTCTATCTGGACGACCAGCGCCAGATGCAGTTCTCCCGGGATATGGCCGAGACACGACGCTACTACTTCCCGGAAAAGTACAGCTATGCCCTGTTCGAGTGTCTGACACCGACGGGCTTCCAGGTGGTGGGTGTGCACGGACTCGGGCCCGTACGCCAGCATGACTTCGAACGGTTTGTCTACACCGGACGGATCGAGTTCTTGGACTTCCTGGATGACGAGCGACGCGTCCGGGAACCCGAGGACACCTTCGCGCGTCTCGCGGTCAAGGGTTTCAAGAAGCTCGAACCCCGGCACCTGCGCGCGGCCATTACGGGCGTGGGTGACGGTCGGGATGTATTTCTGGAGCTGGTTCCCGCTCGCCATAACAGCACCTATGAGCGTTTCCGCAAGGTCTTCGGCAACATCCTGCGTCTGGCGCACATCCGGCAGGACGAGCTGAAGCAACTGCTGCTGGATATCTACAACCACGAATTTCAGCAGCGCGAGATCGACTTGGCCCGGCACTACGCGGCCGGGTTTGAGCAGGTCAAGCGCGACTCCCACGAGGTCCAGGAGTTAAAGCTTCTGCAGGCTGACATCGAACGGTTACTTCGGCATCTGGAGCGACGCGACAGCGCACGAAAGGTCATCCCCGCCTTGTGGGAGGTAATCGGGCAGGCGTACACAGCACAGAAGGCAGCGCTCGACCGGCAGGAGTCAACGCTGCTGGAATCGCACAGTGCGATCGAGAAGGAACAGGCCGAATTGCGGGCGCAGGTCGATGCGGCTCATTCAGATCGGTACGACCTTGCAGGCGAACGCGCAAGACTCGACCAGAGTCTTGGCCAGCTTGAGGAACAACGCAAGCGGTTCGAGGGGTTTGTGCCGGATTGGGCGAGGCAAAGGCAGGCGACAGTGCGCGCCCGCCAGGAAGATCTGATCGTCAAGCTGAAGAACGCCGCTAACGAACCCGTTGAACAGGTGCGGAGGCGTCTCCGGGTCGCGGAGCAGAACCTGGCGGCGAAGCGATCCCAGTTCGAGAATCTGGCCCACGCCGCCGTGAATCAGCTGCGAAAGCTGCTGAAAGACAAGGAGATCGGCGACGCCTTTTCCGTCCTGAACCCGGATATCCTGAAGCTCCCGGTCAATGCGAACAAGCCGGGCATCAAAGTCCGCGACGATGGGGACGCGGCCGGCATCATCCGGGGTCTGCTTTCCCATCAGCAAGGCCATGCACTGAAGGTGCGAGGAGTTGAGATTGACCTCGACGCCCTAGCGTCACCGAACCTCTCTGAATATTGCAACCCAGATCAAATCAAGGAAGACATCGCCGCGCTGGAGCGGGATGTCCGTCGGTATTCAGAGACATTGGATGCAGCGGAGCAAGCGGAGTCCCTGCGAGCAGAGAAGGCGGCGCTCGAAACCGAATTGGCGACTCTCATCCGAGATCTTTCCGCCTACGACACGTTCATCGCCGATCTCGCCCAAGAGGCAGGATGGAAGGACGAATTGGCAGCACTTCACGCGCGCGAGGATGTGCTCAACGGCCACATCGCCGCGCACGAGCGCCGGCGCAACGAGCTGGTCGAGGCCGATCAACACAATCGAAGCGAGCGCACCGAAATCGCCCGAAAGAGAACCACACTCCAGGAACAGGCCCAGGCCCTCCCGCATCCCGCGGACTCATGGCCGCTGCAGTCCCTTGCGGACATCCCGCCCGATTGGGAAGATCTGATCGCGCGCTATCGGAAGACGCATGCCGAGGAGCAGAGCCAGGCGGAACAGGTTCGTGAGCTTCTGGACACGATTGAGAGACGGACCTATGGCCGGTACACGAGGAACGACGAGTCCGGCACCATCCAGGCCCTGCGCGACCAGATCGAGAGTATCCCGCAGAGAGAGAAGGCCGTTGCGGAGATGTGGAAGGGCATCGCCGTGGGAATCAGGAAGGACCTGCAGAACATCGACAGGGATCTGGAGACGCTCAAGGGGCTGGTGGGCGGCGTCAACCGCCGGTTGGCGACCGTAAGCATATCGAACCTCGCCTCACTGAAACTGCTGATCGAGGAGTGTCCGCAGTGGGTCAAGCCGATCCGGGAAGTCACCGTTGACGATGAGCTCCCGCTGTTCAGCAACCCCAAAGCAGCGGAAGAAGCCCTGGAAGGAATCGGCCGCCTGTTGTCCGACCACCCCAGGGTCGATCTGAGAGACCTGTTCAACCTGTCCTTTGAGGTTGGAACGCCTGACGGCAAGACCTATCGCCACGAGCACCTGGACGCCATCGAATCGAACGGCACGACGATGGCCATCAAGGTCCTCGTGAATCTAGTCCTGCTGCGCGGCCTGCTGGAGCGCGCCGAGGTGCAGATCCCATTTTACCTTGATGAGTGTTCAAGCCTCGACCAGGGGAATCTGAAGGCCATCGTCAACGCCGCCCGCCAAATGGGCTTCGTCGCGGTGCTGGCCAGTCCGGACGCCATGGATGCCGCAGACAAGCTCTACTTCATCGAAGAGCAGGACGGTGGACGTGTCGTTCTGGACCCGCGAACCGCCATGATCCGCATTCAGAGGGAGAAAGAGACGGCGGAGGTAGCTGCCAATGCCTGAGGCCTTCGCACGCCTTCTTCAACGACTCGCTCAAGAGGGGCGTGTCCCACGCTCACAGTTCAGTGCGCGATCGCTGAGGGACCTGCAAAGCCTGTTCGATTGCGGCGCCCTCCGGCCGGCCAGAAGCGGCGGCGGCCTTGTGGTCGAAGTCCTGAATCCAGAGATCCTTGCACATTTCTACCGTAAGCGGTACCCATCTGAGGAGGGCAAGGCTATTGCCGGGCCACCGCGAGCCCGGGCTGTTGGTATGCTGCGCAACGCCAAGCGTGTTCGCAGAACGAACATGGAGCCCGTTCTTGTCAGGGCCATGGGCCCGGTGGTATGTACCCGCAAGAGCGCGAGCTACGACCTTCGGACCGCAACGATTCAGACCGGCGCGGCTTGCCTGCTCCTGGAGGAAGGCCAATTCTGGACGCTGGACGCCGACATCGCCGTCGTCGAAAACCTGGAATGTTTCCTGCACTTCGAGAAGATGGGTGCATCCGCTGACGTTGCCTTGTACGCTTCCGGCCGACTGTCGGAACTCTTGTTGACGTGGCTTGGTTCATCCGAACTCTCCCAATGCCGCTTCATCCACTGCGGCGACTACGACCCCGTTGGCCTTGATGAGTTCGTGCGACTTAAGACCCGGGTCGGTGAACGCGCCCGACTGTACATCCCCCGGGATCTGCGCAGTTTGTTAGCGACATACGGCCGGGGCAATCTGCTTCGTGATTCGGCGGCAGTTTTGCATCGGTTGCGGGCAATATCCGATCAGGATGTTCGTCGCGTCATTGAGATGCTGGACGAAACCGGATGCGGACTGGAACAGGAAGCCCTGCTGCTTGGCAACGGGGGCCTCTGATTCTCTCGTAAGCCGCTTCAAGTCGCGGAGATGTGCGCGCCCTCCTCGCCCAGGCCGGATGGACGCTCACCAAACCCGGCCAGAACGAGCACTGGCGCCGCCCCGGCAAGTCATCCGGCAACCACCGGCCGGCGTTTTCTCAACGCTCAACGTTCAACGCTCAACTCTCAACGCTCAACGGCTGGGCTTTGGGCGAAGATCTGGGGAGTGGGGTGTCGGTGAGGCAGCGACGGTGGTCGGGGAGATGCAGACTTAGAGGCCTGTTGTTGAATGTTGAAAGGAACATGACCAAGGGAACAACGTGGATCAGGAGCACGAAAAGCAAGCTGCCGGCGGCGATGAAGACCAACGGCTTGAACCTTTCGGCATTTCGTTTGTGAAGGAGCCGAATGCCGAGACGTGCAAGAAGGAACGGGGCAACCAGAAGAGCACAGACGACGAGAATGAACAGCAGGAGTGGGAGTAACCCAAGAAGTGTAATTCGTGCGCTCATTCCTTCATCTTCTCACATCGAACGTCACTCCTCAGGTGCGGCCTTTGGGACGTCGCCTGCAGGAGATCGAAACCCCGAGCACGGCAAGCGATCGGATTGTGTTCTTCAGTTTCATGTCTTGCACCCAACTGGTGGGCGCTGATCGGCGGCGGGACGGACGCAAGTTTGCTTGCGGCCGGCACGCCAGCCGGTCCAGCGACTGGTTGGCCGGCGCGAGCCGGCCGGCCAGCCGCTGGACGAAGTCGGCGCCCACCCGTTGGGCTTCCTTCTGTTTCTTCCAGTAGTCCTGATAGTATTTGATTTGCTGTTCCAAGTTGATCGGCTTTTCATTGAGGTGACGCCAGAACGAATCCAGAATAATACAGGACATATCATCGGGGTGTGTAATGCCTTGGGCATTGAACCACTTTGCAAGCCGCGATCCACCCCACAGTCCCCATGCGTTTCGCATGCCCATGCCTAATCCGAAGTGGTACTGGATCATGTCATCCTCAGAGCCGGCTTTCATTCTCTCAATATCTTCCGGCTTTAGAAGCTTCTTCAACTGGACAAAGCAGTCCTCAAGGTTCTCTGGGATGTAGACGTCGTTTTCGTTTTGGGTGGCGGCTTCTTCTTCCGGCATTCTCTGAACGGTCCCGCACCCCGCCAGTAGCATGGTGCCTATGAGCATGGCTATTCCAATGAGTTTTATTCTATTTCCTTCTGCCGAACACGTATTGGCCCTCCAACATATCAGGACGATTATGGGCGGATGAACTTCATATGCCTCAAGAAGCGTGGTGACGGAGGATGCGGAGCCCGCGCGGAGGCGTTATAGGGGAGATGCTAAGAGGGTAAAAGCCGGGACGTCAAGGGCAAAAGCTAGACCCTACACTGCGAGAGTCCGACTTTGCATCGCGCCTCAACATGCACCCCATGCGCGCCTCATGCGGTCGGGGTGGCACCCGACCCTCCCAT
>JAVEWL010000244.1:0-7624 GCA_034004565.1 FCB group bacterium
TGGTATTGAAAGAAGTGAACATCGTCAATTTCAAAGAAACCCGCGTCGCTGTTATGGAACCCTGGGGTTCGCCTGCGCTGGCGAACGATTCAGTACGCACCTTCTGCCAATGGCGTCAGGCCAACGACCTCTCGGACGGAGAAACGTTCGGCATCGTTTACGAGGACCCCGCCACCGTCGAGCCAGAGCGCTTCCACTTCGACGTCTGTGGCACGATGACCAAGGTCATCCCCGACAATTCGCTCGGCATTATCGACAAAGTCATCCCTGGCGGACGCTGCGCCGTCGTTCGCCACCAAGGCACGCGCGACAATCTGGCTGAGGCCGCCCACTATCTGTATCGGGAATGGCTGCCGGCCAGTGGCGAGGAGCTTCGCGACTTTCCCCTGTTTCTCCACTATCTCAATTTCGTGCCCGACGTGGCCGAGCACGAACTGATTACCGACGTGTATCTGCCGTTGAAGTAGGCGTTCATTTTAGCACCGCCAGCAACAGCACCATAAAGCCCAGAATTACTGCCAAGGTCATCATCAATTTAAGCACCAGCATAATTCCTCCCGTTCCACAGAAGTAATCAACTACCGCTACTGTGCCAAAGACTGCTACCTCCGGTCAGGGGGAAGCAGTTCGGGGGGGGCTCCAATCGAAAATGTCTACAGGAAGACTGGGATCTTGGATTCCACGTTCTACAGTCGGCGCAAGAAGCGCTTAGGCAATGGTTTCTTACCTTAAGTAGCTTAGGTTCCGCTAACAGCTAATATCCCCGCAATTACAGTTCAAGTCCGGATCAATCTGCATCCGCCGAACCTCCAGATCGCGTATCCAGTCTTCGAGCTTCTTCAAGGCGACAACCGACCAGGTGTCGAGCCGCCCTAGCTGCTCGTCGAACTTGGCAAGAATTGCCGCCATCTCGCGTTCAGTGCGTTGAGTCATGCTCTTACATCGATGATGGCGCCCAGCATCTCGTCGGCCGTCTTGATCACATTGGCCGACATTTTCACCTGATGCGCATCCTCCATCTGCTCGACCATATTCCTGGCCAAGGCTGAAGCATCGTTGGCGTTCATTGAGATACGGCTGCCGGCGATGGCAGTCCGGTTCATGCCGGCCTGAACGCCGGCAAGGCTGGTGGAAATAGTCGTGCTGATCGACATAGGAGAGCCCTGTCCATTGTGGAACCTAAGAGGCATGCAAGTCCTGTTCCTTGTTCATCAACCGTGCAAACCCTTGCGCAGGTACAGGCAGCCCGCCAGACAATTGCGCATCTTGTGGGGACGGACGGGCTCAAAACGGCAAATAAGGGCAATATTCTTAAATAGCGATAGCAGTATTCTTATTTAGCGTTGTTTACTCCAGTCAGGCCAATTGGAACACCGTTGTCCAAACTGTACCGGAGAAAGTCAGTCTGCATAAGAGTGTCAGCCGCTTTACATTAGAACAGCCGAATGTAATGAGATCGCTCAACTTCGAAGTAAAACCGCTTCGCGATGGCGCCTTGTTGTGATAAAACAATCGCCCATATTTGGTACCCCCTCGGCATAATGTTAGTGGGTCAAAACCGCAAAGGTCCGCGATGGCGAATTTTCCAGTCTTTGACCGCGTACGAGTTCAGAACTACGCGATGTACGTTGGCACCCCGAGTTCGCCTGGTCTCGATCACGCGTTCCGCTCCGGTGTCAACGTTATTGTCGGCATTAACGGCTTAGGCAAGACCACGCTCTTAAACATTCTGTTGCGCGCCTTAACCGGCGCCTCAGATATTCCAGGCGACGGAGGGTTAGGCGACAAGAAGCGTCGCCTTGTACCTGCCGATCGGTCTTGGTTTCGCCGAAGGGTGCCCGATGACGCAGTGAGTGCTGAAGTCACTATATGGTTCCATATAGGCGTCAATTACTTCGAGCTGACCCGCTCGCTGGCAAATCTTGACATCCTTCGGCTGTCAGTTGACCAACAGTGCGTGCCATCCACTAGTCCTACAGAATTCGAGGCGGCGTATCGCGAGCATGTAATCCAGGCGGCAGGACTTTCATCATTCGATGACTTCGTGTTCTTGCTGCGATACGTCGTTTTTTATCTCGAAGATCGACGCAGTCTCGTATGGGATCCGGCGGCTCAAGGAGACATCCTCGGCATTCTCTTTGGAGAACAGGGTGCCAATCGCAAGGAGTATGTAGAACTCTTCAACGAGTTGCTAAGCAAAGACAGTGAATATCGAAACATGTTCGCTGTTGTAAACAAACGCCGGAAGGAGGTGGAGAAGCAAGTCGGTAGTATCGAGGGGGGGCAGGTCGACATGCTGA
This sequence comes from FCB group bacterium, assembly GCA_034004565.1. Classification (GTDB taxonomy): domain Bacteria; phylum Hydrogenedentota; class Hydrogenedentia; order Hydrogenedentales; family SLHB01; genus JAVEWL01. Next base: position 2,301 of record JAVEWL010000244.1, read on the forward strand.
TTAAGACGCTGGAGGAGCGTCGAAAGGAACTAAGTGAGCTCGCTGAGCACAAGAGAGATGTTGCTCGCGACCGGGATTCGCTTCGCGAACAAATTGAGAATAGACGACGCGAAATTCATGACAGGCGCGCTGAACTCTCTTTCCGACTAAACACGTTCTATGAGTCGTTCTTCCCGAGCGTTAACGACGCTGGTCGGTATCTACTCGCGCACTTTGATGCCGGTGCAGGTTGCTTGGTATGTGGCAGTAGGGAAGGTCAGGCAGTCGCGCGTGTGGCCGCCCGGCTTCACATAAACACATGTCCCATGTGTGAGAGTGCGATCGAAAACGATTCATCAGCTAAGGTACATGATCCAAACGCCGGCGCGCTTATTGAGGAGCAGCGTGCCGCTATTGCGCAGGCTGAACGCGACCTAGCGGCAATGTTGACGCCTCTTGAGGACGCTGAGCGCGATTATTCTGAGACGGCCGCACGACTGGTGGCTGTCACCGCAGACGTGATGTCACTCGAACAACAACTACAAAAGTTCGGCCAGACAATTCCCGATGCGGTCGAAAAGAGAAATGAGCTTCAACAACGGTTATTGTCATTTGAAGCAGCGTTGAATCAAATCGACGTTGAACGCATTGAACTGACCGGTCAATTCAGGGCATTAGCCAGTGCCATCGACCGCGAAGTTCAATCCGTATCTGCCCAGGTTGAGGAAAAATTTGGGAAGTACATCCAAGGATTCTTGGCGGAACGGTGCCATGTGAAATACACCCCGAGGCAGAGCCGCATAGGTCAACGTACTGCAACGGAGAGTTTTCCTTTTCCGCACTTCGTTCCGGCGCTGACGTCCGGCGTACATAGAAATAATGCGACGGTGCGTGAGCTAGGGCAGTCGGTATCTGAGTCACAAAAGGAATTCATCGATCTAGCCTTCCGAATGGCGCTGCTCGAGCTAGCAGCGCCTGACACACCTGCCATGCTTGTCCTTGAGACGCCAGAAGCGAGTCTTGATTCCGTCTTTGTGCCTCGGGCAGCAGATCTACTTCGTCGATTTGCCTCTCGTACTAACGGGGCGGCAGCCACGAAGCTGATTGCTTCGTCTAACGTGAACCGTGAGCAAATGATTCCGGCGTTGTTCGGTGCTTACCCCGACCGCCGTTTTTACGGGCAGGTAGTGGACGAAGCCCCTCAAGATACGCCAGCGACAGTTCCCATGGAAGAACGCGCTAAGCACGTGTTAGACCTACTAAGCATTGCTGCGCCGACCCGTGCTCTTGACCGCTTTCGCGAGGCTTATGAGGAGGAGCGCGATCACGCCATCTACCCGGAACAATATGCGGTGGCAAGTTCATGACAAAGTCGGCAATCCAGCCGAACCCAAACGGGGCCGGAATGTGGAAGGCCTGGGTGTTGCTGTGTCTGGGCGAGGCGTCTCGTATGGGGCTGACACCACTCGCAACGTCTCAGTTGCATGTGGTCCTGTACTTGGCTAATACGTTGGCGGACCTCTTTGAAGTCACCCGCGTTCGCGGCCGTGTGCTTAAGCATGGTCCTTTTCCATTTTTCCCGGATGTCCAGTGGGAAATTGACCGCTTGGCGTTTTCAGATGTTCTGTCTATCGAGAAGGTCGATTTCGGAGCAAAGAACCATTTGTCTGCCTATTACGCTCTTGGTGATCGTGGAGCAGATATCTATGAGGGTCTGTTGACGCAAGCGGAGGAGGCACGGCGTACCGCGAGGCTATTTCGGGAACTGGTATCTGCGTGCTTCGGGCACTTCCTCGGTAGTCGCACGGACATTGGCCCCATTGATGCCAACTACGGTGACGCCAATGTTATGGACGGCGAAGTGGTCGACTTTGCCGAGTGGAAGGATGAGAACATGAACATGCAGGTTGCTCAGCATCTAATTGAAAGGCTACGAAAGCTGCGACCAAGCGTTGGCCGCGATGGCGTAAGGCTGTATTGCGACTACCTAGATAAGGCCATGGGGCTGTCATGATCGCAATTAGGGGACAACTCGGAGGGGCGGTCCAAGCTGCGGTTGATGCGGTCGCTAATGAGGGATCGGCCGCACTTTCAGTGGCTGATGCCGGCACCAAGGAAGCATTCCTGGATGCATGGACGCGCAAATTTGCCGCCCATGCACGCTATTTGCGGGCAAAAGGACTGTCCTTGGATGCTCCTGTCGTTGTGGTGTATGTCAATGACAGTGCTAAGTTTGCTTCAGGCGCGGGCTGGGACCGTCAGCCAATGTTAGGAGCTGCGCCCACTGATCGTCTGACTGGAATGTTCGCTGTCGCGACGGCCGATATTGGCGGATATGCCCACCCAACGAGATTCAAGGACACCAGCGAGATTACCGACCAAATTCGACAACTTGGACTGGCATCGGCGCTGACCGTCGCGCTAATGAGTACATCCGAATTGGTTACCTGGCCGCACGGGATTGATGCCGAGTTATCTCCGTATCAGCGCAAACTGGATGATGCTCCTGTCGTCTTCAACCTGAGCATAGTCACCCTCGCGCTAGACCAATTTTATGAGCTGGTAGCTCGGCAAACGACAACCTGGTGGCTCAAGGCAGGAGAACGTATCACGGTCCCAAGTCCCGAAGGAACTGTTCAGAACGACCTCTGGCTGTTCTTGCTTGGCAAGTATTCGGAAATTGCGAAGGTCAAGTGCGAAACGAGAATCGGGAACGGTCGCTCCGACCTTACCATCGACCCTTTGGTAAAGCCAGAACACCAAAGCGCTGTTTTAGAACTGAAGGTTACCCGAGATGTGAGGACGCCTGAGGTTGAAGGAAGGAAGCCAACCACCATCAGCTTAACTGAGAACGTCCAATGGGCGATATCTGGGGTTCAGCAGACGGCTGCTTATCGTGATGACGAAGGCTTTGACGGCGCGTTTCTATGCGTGTACGACTTTTGCGCATCAAAGGGCGCCAAGCTTGATACTGCAATCCAGGGAGCGGCAAATAAGCACGGCGTAATTGCGAAGCGCTACTGGATAACAGCATCACACAAGGAGCATCGCGAAGAACGCTACGCAGTATAGGGGCCGCCCAGACCGGCTAAAGACCCAATTCGACGATACATTCGGCCAAGTGAAAACTTCCTCCCTGTTGTGCACTTGAGCGCATCTGCCGCACCTCCTTTTTAAGGACGCGCCCGAATCCCATATCCGTGGCAAGTTCGACGAGAATTTCTGCCACCTCAATCCGGACATTCGCATAACGGGAATCCCCGACCACCATCATCACTTTGCCGGACGGATTTAACAGGCGTTTGCATTGCTCGAGTACCAATTCCAAGTCTCGAAAGTAAGCCGCCACCATGGCGGGAATGTCTGCGGCCCAAAGGACTTCACGCTGAGAATTCAACGCATCAAGTGTCTGCGTAAGCCGGCGCGACTTCCATCGCGGCGTTTCGTACTCGCGGCGAATTTGGACGTGAGAACGTAGTGTCTCGTTGCGAAGCTTGCGGTTGTCGGTAGAACTGCGTAGGTACCCGAGTACCCATAGTTCTACGTTGTAGATGTCCGTATAGTCGAACGAGTTGGGGTATGGTGGCGAAAAAACAATGAGATCGGCCTGCTGAGTAAGGCAAGTCAATTCGCTGCGCGAATCACCGTTGATGACCGTGATACGAGAGCGGGGCCGCCGCTCGAAGCGAAGAACATCCTCAAACGAGGTGTTGAACTGGTTGGAAAATTTCTCGTCCAGCAGGGCGACTGTAGGTTGATTGCACAACCACCCCGAGCGATAGCGTCGCCCTTTGCCATTAACGTAGACATTGCTGCAGTCAATCAATACAGCACCTAGAGCCACCCGAAAGAAACGCTGAACATCTTCATCCTCGATCGCCTCAATGCATGCAATGTATTGTGATAGCCTTCGTGCGACGGTCACCGGGAAGATCCAGCGAGCTTTTTCTTCGGACTCAATGAACGTTTCAGGGAGATAGCGGAGCCGCGATACGTTGCTTCGCGTACTTGAAAGCCTTGCGCAGAAGTCGGCTGCTGCGCTACGTAGCTTTTCCGCCGTTAGCGTGCTGACCTTGGTCTTAATGATGTCCGCAAGGAAAGGATTTACCTCTATGGTGGTTGCGTCAACCGATAGCAGCTGCGCCGTGATCGCACTGGTCCCCGAGCCTCCGAAGGGATCAAGGATGTGCTGCGGGCGAAATCCGAGCGAGGCGATAGCAGCGCTTACAAAGCTAGGTGAGAAAGCCTCTTTGAAGTGGAACCAGCGCTGAAAAGCAGTGTGCTTGCCATCTTGATTTGTTGTGACGGGGGCATTTCCGATTCGCTCCGGACTCGTGAGTTCTATGCCGTCACCTATCCACTCCGGTGTTTCCGCGAAATGCTCCTGTAAGGTCTGCAAGTAGCGCTCTGGTGGGTTTCGCATAATTAGCTGTACATGGTTACAAATCGTACCCAGCTTTTACACGGAATCCGCGATCGCCAGAGCAAGGAATAACCGCTTGTTTCCGTGCGGTTTTTGCATCAGCGACATAATGGCGGCCTATTTTTTTGCGTCGTACGCATATCCGAGCGCCGCAACCCCCGACTTGAGGACTTCGATCGCTATGGCGACCGCCGCCGGCTCACCGCGCACGCCGAGTTCGACATGGCGGCGCACCGTCTCGCTGCCGAAGCTCGGCAGGCTGAAGACGACGAGGCCGGGAAAGTCCGCCTCGGTCCGGCGCATGAGGTCGAGCATCGTGCCCTCCAGTCCTTCCCAGACGAGGATCGCCGCCTCGACCTCGGCGTTCTGGCGGAAGTCGTCGGCGTAGTAGCTGTCGAGTACCCACTCGGCCATCGGCCAGGCCATCTGCGGAAAGCCGGGCAGGAAGTGATGGTCCCGGTACGAGAAGCCGGGGATGCGGTTGAACGGGTTCGGGATGATGCGGCTGCCGGCCGGCACGGTGCCGAGTTCAAGACGCGCGGGCGTCACCTCCTGCCCCATCTCCGCCATGCGCGCGCGGATCTCGCGCTCCGCATCGGCATTGAGCTCCAGCGGCACGCCGGCCGCCGCCGCCGCGGCCTGTCGCGTGTGGTCGTCCGGCGTGACGCCGATGCCGCCGCAGCTGAACACCACGTCGCCGCTCGCCAGCGTCCGTTGCAGCGTCCCGATCAGACGCGGCCGCTCGTCGCCGAGATACTGGACCCAGGACAGGTGCAAGCCGCGCGCGGCGAGGATTTCGACGAATTTCGCCATGTGCTTGTCCTGGCGCTTGCCGCGCATGATCTCGTCGCCGATGATGATCGCACCGTAGGTTCTCATACCGCCACTCCTTGTTCCCTGCGCAAACCGCGCAACGCGCCGA
>JAVEWL010000245.1:0-7615 GCA_034004565.1 FCB group bacterium
TCCATGCCTTCGCGCACATCCCCGTTCCGCTGCCTCCAACCAGGCGGCGAAGCGTGTAAAGGGACATGAAGGCAGATGAAAAGTCTCCCCCTGCTCGCAGGGGTGGCAACCTGAAACGGCTTGCCTTTGGCGTGGCGGACCGCCGGCAGCGGAAAATGCATTTGACTCTTTTCACCCCTCTCCCGCATACTACGAATGAGTCATGGGAGCCGGGACATGTTGTTGGCCTAGCCTTCGAAAGAACGGCTACATGGCCGTCCGCTTCGGTATCCAACAAGGTTTACTTTTCAGTATGCGGGGATGGATGATGAACTCAAGACGCGATTTTCTCAAGGGGACGGCCTGGATGCTTGGGGCGGCGGCCGTAGCGGGCTGCGCAACAAGCAAGGGTTCCGGCAGAGGCGCGGGGGTGCTTTCAAACTTCGCGGTGCCGCCGATGGAGCGGATCCGCGTCGGGTTCATCGGAATCGGCGAGCGCGGCACCTGGGCGGTGCACCGCATCACCAGCATCCCGGGAATCGAAACCGCGGCGCTCTGCGACCTCCGGCCGCAGCAGGTCGATGCGGCGAAAAAGTGGCTCGGCGAGAACCGGAAACCGGGAGCCATGCGCGAATGCAAGGGCACGGCGGAAATCTGGAAAGACGTCTGCGAGGATCCCGGGGTGGACGTCGTCTACATCTGCACGCCCGCGGAGCTCCATTGCGAAGAAGCGGTGTATGCGCTGGAATGCGGCAAGCACGTCCTGGTCGAAGTGCCCGGCGCGCAGACGGTCGATGAGTGCTGGGCCATCGTCGAGGCCGCGGAAAAAGCCCGCCGCCACTGCATGATGCTTGAAAACTGCGTTTACGGCGAGAATGAGCTCCTCGCGTGGAATCTCTGCCACCAGGGGATCCTCGGGACGCTTACCCACGCCGAGGGCGGCTACATCCACAATCTCGTATGGCGTCATCTTGAGGACCATTTCCGCACCCGCGCGATCCAGAAGCCCGGGACGGTCATCCACCGCTTCGGGAACACGTATCCGACGCATGCCCTGGGGCCGATCTGCACCTACATGGACATGAACCGCGGCGACCGGATGGAGCGTATCGTCTCCATGTCGTCCCTTTCGGCCGCGCATTCGGAATTCGCCGCGGCGACATACAAGCCGGAGGCATGGCAGAACAAGATCCGGTGGCTCACCGGCGACATCAACACGTCGATCATCAACACGGCAAAAGGCCGCACGATCATGATGCAGGCCGACATGTCCACCCCGCGTCCCTACAGCCGCATCAATCTCGTCCAGGGGACGAAGGGCTGTTTCGGCGACTTTCCGCTCCGCCTCGCGCTTTCGCCCAAGCCGGGCGGAGACGCCCATGACCACAAAAGCGGATCGTTTCACCGGTGGCTGGATGAGAAGGCGCTCGCCGATGCCAAGGCGAAGTACATGCATCCGCTCTACAAGGCGGCGGGCGAAGTCGCGAAGAAGGTCGGCGGCCACGGAGGCATGGACTTCATGATGGACCTCTGCTGGGCGTATCGCCTCCAGAACGGGCTCCCTCTCGACATGGACGTCTACGATCTCGCTTCGTGGAGTTCAATCTGCCCTTGTTCGGCCGAGTCCGACCGGCGCGGCGGCGAGCCCGTGGAACTGCCCGACTTCACCCGCGGCGGATGGAAGAGCGCGAAGCCGGTCACGATCAGCGCGGTCGACCTCGACAAAATGGGCTACGACCGCGGGAAGGCGAAAAAAACCGAATCGCAGATGAACGTGTGAATCGGGGAAGGGCTGAAATCAAAACGACGGGGACGGCAAGGGCGGTTTTCTTCACGGCATGCGTTGCGGTTTTCTCCGCCGTCGCGGCGGGGCCGTCGACGCGGTTCGAAATCGGCGGCTGCAACGTCGACTTGTTTTCTTCCAAGGCGAACGTTGCGCCGGTCGTGACGTTCGGCGGGCGGACGATGCAGTTCGCTTACCGGACGGACGGGATACTCTTCGACGGGGAGAAGTCTGTGCCCATGCATTCGTTCCCGACGAACGGTCTCGCGGTGTTGCGGGAGACCGCGCGGGAAATCCGGGCGGAGTACGTGCACACGCTCTACATCGGAGCCGAAACGAACGCGACGGTTGTCGGCACCGCCTCGAACGAGGTCGTCTTCGTTGCCGGCGGGATCGGCGTGAGGGTGACGCTGTATCCGGAGTTCCCCGGACGCTACCGCTTCCGGTGGAAACAGAAGGCTTCGCAGGTCATCGTCTTCCCCGAATTCAAGAAATGGATCGGGACCACCCTCGAGAGCGAGAACCTGGCCGGTTTCCGCCACATGAACCTCCTGCCGCCGCACTCCGAATTCGATCCCCATGCCTGGGGCATGAACACCCGCGAGGCCGGCGAAGCGCGCAAGATCTGGTTCGGGAACGTCCCCGACGTCTGGACGCTCAGCGCCGCGGAGGGTGCCGCCTTCACGGTCAACCATTATACCGGCGGCTTCGAGCTGGGGGCTGTCGCGCTCAACGAAGACGCCATGCATACGCCCGCCTGGGACAGGCCTTTCACCTACAACTACGCCATCCGATTGGAGAAATGAGTGAAGCACCCCGCCATCGCCGCGCTCGCCGCGTTCGTCCTGATTCCGGTTTTCGCCGAAGAGCCGTCCCGCTGCACGATCGGCCAGCCGAAGTTCATGTCCTGGGCGCCGCGGGACCGTCCGTGGAAAGTCGGGGACGGCGTCCTCACGCTCTCCTCGCAAAAGGACAAGGCCGGAACCTTCGAGTTCAACAACAAGAACGACTCCGCTTTTCTGGCGGCGTACGCGTGCGGACCGGCCTACCGGGTCTCTTTCACGTACCGTTCGGACGTGAAGGCGAAGATCCGGTACATCATCACGACGATGGAGCGTCCGAGGTGCCCCCGCTGGCACGAAAAAGAGATTCCCGTCAGCGCGCAATGGAAGGAATTCTCCTGCGATCTGGTCGCGCCGCAGCAGGAGTGCGAGGGGATCTCCCTCGCGCTCGAATGCGGTAAGGGAGGGGCGGGAGCGCTCGAAGTGAAGGACTTCACTGTGATTGAGGTCCCGCCTGCGGATAGGTCCGGCCGTCCGCTCCTCGTCAAGGGCGCGAAGGCGACCGAGATCTGCCTTTACCGGGACGACACGCCGATGCGCCGCAAGAACGATCTCCGCGCGGCGTTCATGTTCCGATTCGGCATCCGCGCCACCGGCGGCGAATGGCTGCCGGTCCGCGAAGTCGGGAAGCCGGAGGAAGCGGGCGCGAATGCCGTCCTCGTCGGCCGCCTCGCCGTGGATGCGGGCGTCATCGCCGCCGCCGAAGCGGCCAAGGTCGAAGGCCTTACCGGCGGCTGGGCAGTCGCGGCCAAGGGGACGCGGCTCGGCCTTGCGGGAGCGGTTCCGGGGGGCGTCCAGCGCGGCGTGCGAAGCGTGCTCGAAAAGCTCGGCGTCGTCTATCTCGGCTCCGACCTGTTCAAACCGGTCGCGGCCGACGCCTTCGCGACCGGCGAATTCGCGGAAACCGTTCTTCCCGCGACCGCGTTTCCGCTCGCCGGCGACCGCCACGGCATGAACGCCGAACTGCGCGGCTGGATTCCGATGGAACTCGTTTTCGGCGATCACGCGATCGGTTCCCTGCCCGAGGCCGGACGTCTCACCTGCGATTCGCTCGGCTACATCATCTCGGTCGGGGAATTCCGCGAAACGCGCCCCGAGTTCTTCGCGCTCCAGAAGGATGGCACGCGCCTCACCGATGAGGCGCACGCGAGGGGGCTCACCCATTTCTGCTGGACGGCGCCCGGGCTCGCCGAGCTGATCGCCGAACGCTATCTCGAGATGATGCGCGCCCTCCCGCATCAGCCGGTCTGGATCGTCGCTCCGGGCGACGGCGGCGGACTCCACTGCACGTGCGGGAAGTGCAGGGCGATCGGGAGCGATTCTGACGGACTCGTCCGACTCGCGAACCGGATCGCCGCGATCATCTCGCGGGAGTTCCCCCGGAACAGGATCTGGATCTACTCTTATGTCGACACGCCTGAGCCGCCGAAGACCCCGGTCAAGGCGCATCCGAACCTCAACATCGGATACTGCGTGTATCCAAGCGAATACTGGCCGAGCTGCATGCTCATCCCTCATCCCTCGAACGCGAAGGGCGAGAACGCGCTCGCCGGTTGGCGCCGGGAGGTCTGTCCGAACCTTTCGCTCGTCGCCTACTATTCGCAGTGCGGCCAATGGCTCAACTTTTGGCCGGGCTTCGATGCCGACGTGTGGCTTACGCGTAACTTCGCGGAACACCGCAACCTGCTGACGTACCGTTTCGGCCTCCACCCCACTCACCGCGCCGGCTTCATCAATCAGGCGTCGGGGTTCACCGATCTCATCATCTACGTCCTTTCCCGGCTCGAGGTCGATCCGAAGGCGGACGAGCGCAAGCTCGCGTACGCGTTTATCGATCTGTACTACGGTGCCGCGGCGAAGCCCATGCGCGCGTTTTTCGACATGGCGATGGCCGAGCCGAAGAAACGCGACTGGGTGCAGGGTTGCGAGCAGCGTTTGAAGGGGTTCGTCACCAAAGAGTTCGCGGCCAAGGCGCTGCCCGTGCTCGATGAGGCGGAGCGGCTCTGCGGGAACGACCAGGCGCTCCGGTCCCGCGTCCGCAAGGAGAAGATCGAGTTTCTCTGGAGCTATCTGGACGGCGTCGGCCGCGGCCGCGGCAACGTCTCCGCCAAGGAGGTGAAGCCCTGGGCGGAGTGCGTCGCGCAGTTCGTGCGCCTCTGCACCGAAGAAGGCGGTGCCTATATGGGAAGCCCGGATCCGGCGGACTGGTTCCATGACAACTGCATGTACGAGATCACCACGAAGGGACGCAGCGACTGGACTAAGGCGCCGGAGATCAAAAAACTCATCGAAGACCCGGTGAAGGCGCTCGGCGCAGAGTTCCCCAACATGCAGAAGAAGACCGCGGACGGCTATACGATCCCCGCTTCGGGGATGCTGGGCGGCATTTTGCAGAAGAAGTGCTTCTGGCGCAACAAAGAGGGCTTTGACGTCCGCATTGCCCGCCGCGAGTCGAGCGGATTCGGAATCATCTTCACCCGCCTCGAGCTCGACGGGGCGCCGGAGGGCGAGGTCGAGATGGTCCTGAAAGGCATCGACAACGAGAAGGAGGCGGTCGCCGGGATCGAGGTCTCGGTCAACGCGTGCGTGCTCTACAAAGGCCCGGTCAAGTGGTCCAAAGACGCCCACACCGAATGGGCGCTCCGCCTGCCCGCCGGGCTCCTCCGCGCCGGCGCGAACGAAATCCAGATCAAGAACCCCACCCCCGACAACGAGAGGGACGGCGAAGGAGGCGAAGCCTTCCGCGCTCCCCGCAACTACTTCTGGGGCTGGTTCATGCTCGATTCGGTCTCGTTCCGCAACCGCTGAGGCCGTTCCTGAACGACGGGATTCCGCACACACATTTGATTCCTCTTGCGGTGCGATTCCGCTTGTGCGGAAAACGCAACCGTTTTACCATGATCAAACAGGGGGGGAACGCTATTCTTTTGGTCCCTCGAACAGGAAAACGAATACCAAGAAAAGGGGAAGAAATGGGTTGCCATCGCCACGGAATGATGAGACTGCAACGTGTCCGGATCACCGGTATGCTCGGTTTGTTCATCCTTTCAGCCTCTGGGGGCGGAGTCGAATTGGGGACGCGCCACAAAACCATCTTGCCGTGCGCTGTCGCGGGGGAGACGCCTCCCGTTGCCCCGTCGAACGTTGCCGAATACGTGACCTCCGATTACGGAAAGTGGACGTGGGGCCCCGGCACGAACGAGGGACAGAAACTCACCTTGATGCCTGAAGGGTATGCGGGCGCAACCAATGTGGCGCGGCTGTTGTCGTTCTTTTCCCTGGCCGACGTTCACATCACCGACAAGGAATCCCCGGCCCAGGTTCCCTATCTCGGCTGGAGCGCCGCCTTTGGCGATCCTGGCATGGCCTACCTCAATCCATCCGCTTATTCACCGGTTGTTTTGGACACGACTCATCGTCTCGATGCCGCCGTCAAGACCATCAACGACTTGCACCGGGTGATCCCTTTCCATTTCGGCATGATTCTTGGCGACATGTGCAACTCCGGGCAACACAACGAACTCCGCTGGTTTATTGATGTCATGGACGGACAGCACATTACGCCCAGTTCCGGCGCCCACGTCGGCGCTGACACCATCGACTACCAGAAGCCCTTTCAAGCCGTCGGGCTCAATCGCTCCATCCCGTGGTATGCGGCCATCGGCAACCACGATCAGGCGTGGATGGGCATCGGCTACCCGAGCGAGAAAATCCAGCAGACCATGGTCAGTTCCAACGTGCTCAATATTTCAATCAATGGCCCCCTGCTTCCGCCGGGCGCCGAGGGATCGGGCATGTATGTGGGGGTTGTGGATGGCACCACCCCCAATGGCAGCGTTATCAAATGGGGCGAGACAAACCTCTTTGCCACGCCCCCGACCGTCGTCGCGGATGGGGACCGCCGCATGCTCTCGACGACGCTCGATTCACCCACGAATTTTGTCAATGCGTTCTTTACGACCACATCCCTGCCGGTCGGCCACGGATTCACACACGGCATCTCCGGCAGCCTGGCGGCATGCTATTCGTTCGAACCGCTTGAGGGGATGCCGGTCAAGGTGATCGTGCTCGACAACACCTGCAAGGCGGACGAACCTGGTAAAACGGCGGCTTTTTACGGCGGCGGCTGGGTGGATGCCGCGCGTTATAACTGGCTGACCAATGAATTGCAAACGGGGCAGGATGCGGATCAGCTCCTGTTCCTCGCCTGCCACATTCCCATTCTGCCGCAAAAAAGCGCTGCCGACACGACCAGGGTTAACACCTTCTCTGATCCTGAGTCCGAAACCAACCTGGTCGCCACGCTTCACCGCTATCCGAATCTCGTCCTGGTGATGGCGGGGCATCGCCATCAGAACGTGATTACGCCGTTTCCTTCTCCGGACCCGGACCGCCCGGAATACGGTTTCTGGCAGGTCGAAACCGTCTCGATGCGGGATTTTCCCCAGCAAATGTGCGCATGGGAGATCCTCCGTAACAGCGACAACAGCATTTCCATATTGACGACCAGTGTGGATCCCGCAGCCGATCCAGACTCACTCGCGTGGAGGTCACGGGCGTACGGCATCGCCGCCGAGCGGATATTCGGGCGGCAACCCCTCGACGACACATCGTCGCGCACATACAATGCGGAACTGGTCGTGCAGCTCACACCCGCCATGCAAACCAAGATCGCCGGTTACGGAACGTCGCTTGCCTATAGGACATACATCGGCCACACCGAGAACGGAATGGAGGTGAGCTTCCTGGGCAGTCTGGAATCCGCAGACACCGTCAGCGGACCGTGGCACGACGTTCCGTCTGCCACCAACAGCCCATGGCGGGTTTCTGCCCCCAAGGAGAGCGAATTTTTCCGCGCGGTCAAGTAACGTGATTCCGGGGGGGGATGGTGGGCCCAGCAGGGCTCGAACCTGCGACCAAAGGATTATGAGTCCTCCGCTCTGACCGACTGAGCTATGGGCCCGCGACAACCGGGCCACTATATCACGGGTTCACGACGCGCTTCAACGCC
>JAVEWL010000246.1:0-7592 GCA_034004565.1 FCB group bacterium
GGGGGGGGGGGGGGGTTTTGCCGGGGGGGGGGTGGTGGGGCGGCACGGGTTTGAGTGGAATGAGGCGGGTGGGGCGGTTCCGCTGGGGAATGGCGAGTTTTGTTTTAATGCGGATGGGACGGGGTTGCAGACGTTTGGGGGGAACACGTTTTCGCATTGGGGGTGGCATTCGTTTCCCTTGCCGGCGGGGTGGACGGCCGATAAGGTGCCGGCTACGGGGACGTTTCAGCAGGGGCGGAATTCGGGGCAGGATGTGTTTCCGGAGGGGACGGAGGCGATTCGGACATGGATGTTCGACAATCCGCATATGATGAACCTGGGCCGGTTGCGGTTGTGCCGGGCGGGTGGCGAGGCGCTTCGGGTGGAGGATGTTTCGGAGTTGTCGCGCAGGGTGGATTTGTGGTCGGGCGTGCAGACGGCGACGTATCGGGTGCAGGGCACGCCGGTGAAGGTCGAGACGTGTGTGCATCCGTCGTTGGACGCGGTGGCGGTGCGGATTGAGTCGGCGCTGGTGTCGCGCGGGGATTTGGAGGTGGGGCTGGATTTTGGGTATCCGTCGCTGCAGGACGCGGCGTGGGTGGGCGATTTCGGGCGCGTTGAGGGGCATACGACGGAGGCGGTGACGTCGCGGGACGGGCGCGCGGTCTTCTTGCGCACGGTGGACGGGGCAAGCTATCGGGTCGGGTTGGCTTGGGCGGCGGGGTGTGCACTGCGCGCGGGGGAGTCGCCGCATCGCTATTATCTTGGCGCGGCGAATACGGAGCGGCTTGAGTTCGTCTGCGCGTTTTCGCTGGAGACGATTCCCGATGCGTTGCCGACGGTGGAAGAGTCTTTTGCGGCGACGGCCGCACATTGGGAGAAATTTTGGAGCACGGGCGGGGCGATCGATTTGTCGGGCAGCACGGACCCGCGTTGGCGTGAACTGGAACGGCGGATCGTGCTGTCGCAGTACCTGATGGCGGCGCAGTCGGCGGGGAGTTATCCGTCGTCGGAGGCGGGGCTGATGGCGCTGGACCCGTGGCGCGGGCAGTTTCACATGGAGATGGTCTGGTGGCACCTTGCGCATTACGCGTTGTGGGACCGGTGGCCGATGGGGGAGGATGCGCTGGGGTGTTATGAGCGTTTTGCGCCTGCGGCTCGTGCGCTTGCGGCGCAGCTTGGCCATAAGGGGCTGAAGTGGCAGAAATCGGTGGGGCCCGAGGGACGGAGCGCGCCGTGGACGGGGAACCAGGTGCTGCTCTGGAAGCAGCCGCATCCGATCTTTTTCGCGGAGTTGGAATACCGCTTGCGGCCGACGGAGGCTACGCTGAAGAAGTGGGCGGCTATCGTCCAGGGCACGGCGGAGCACATGGCGGATTATCCGACGCGCGATGAGAAGACGGGGGTGTACTCGCTGGTGCCGGCGATGCCGCCGAGCGAGCAGGGAATCACGCGCGACACGGTGTTTGACCTTGCGTACTGGCGGTGGGGGCTGGACAAGGCGCAGGAATGGCGGGAGCGGCTTGGGCTGGCGCGGGAGGCGCGTTGGGACGAGGTGCGGGGGCATCTTGCGCCGTTGCCTGTGGTGGACGGGGTGTTCGTGCATTCGGCGGAATGGCACGATACGTATACGAAGCGCGCGTGGGAGCATCCCGACCCGGTGGGGGTGCTGGGGATGTTGCCGCCTGTTGAAGGGGTGGACTCGGAGACGGCGCGGCGCACGGTGCTGAAGGTGTGGCAATGCTGGGACTGGAACAGGTGCTGGGGTTGGGATTTTCCGTGGATGGCGATGGCGGCGGCGCGGGTGGGGGAACCGCAACTGGCCGTGGATGCGCTGCTCAAGGACGCCGGCGACCGGAACGGGTACGATGTGCGCGGGGTGAATACGGGCGGGCCGTGTCCGTATCTGCCGGGGAACGGCGGGCTGCTTTATGCGGTGGCGATGATGGCGGCCGGTTGGGATGGGGCGCCGGAACGTGATGCGCCCGGTTTTCCGGCGGACGGGAGTTGGTCGGTGAAGTGGGAGGGGCTGCGGAAGGCGCCTTGAAAATGGGGCATCAGGCGTGGTTAATCACCAAAACCCGGAACCCAAGAGTAACAATACGTGATTGCTCCAAATTAAGTATTGTGTCCCCTTAACTCAGTGTCCCCTTAACTCCCCTTAACTCAGTGTCCCCTTAACTCCCCATGACTCCTCCTGTTCTTCACAGCCGCAATGCACGAGGGAAGATAAATTGATGTTTGAGGGTTTACACGGTATATTATTGACGGGGGGAGAGCGGGTAGCAGGGCGTGGTAGGACAATTAATTAAGTACATATTGACTCTGTCGCCGGACGAGGTGCGGGATCTCTTCCTTGAAGATGCCGCCGTGCTCTCGGCGTGGTACGAGTCGTACCGTGTTGGCGAGAGCGCCACCCCGGAAGGATGGATTCGCGTTCCGGATTTGCTGGAAGTTTGGTGCTTGCATGCCGTGAATCGCGACGGCGGCACCGAAGGCCGGCATCAGCAGCCTTTGCTACGGAGTCTTATCGACGCACTCCAGAACCGGGACATCTCGTCAATGACCCAGGACGAAGCGCGGTTCTTGTGCGCGGTCCATGACCTGGCGTGCGCGTCGGCCAACGGCGAGGCGTTTGAACGTCCCCGGAACCTGATTGCCCCTCACCTGCAGACGCTCCGAGGGTGCCTGGAGCATACTCCCAATCCCCCGGGCCTGCAATCGCTCTCGAGTCGCGTGTCCTTCCGTATCGGAGCGGAGCTGGAAGAGGCAAAGCCCCGTCAAGTCAAGAACCTGGCCGGCATTGAGATGGGCGTCATTGGACCCGTGACCACCCACGAAGGCAATTTGAAGGTGCTGGGTGGCGTGCCGGAATCGTGCCTGTTGGTGGTCAACCGTGGCTCGTGCTTCGTAAGCGGGTTCGTGCTGGGCAAGGTTGCCGTGACCGAGAATTGCGAAGTGTTCGGCAACATCTCCGGGCTTGCCATTTCGCGGCAAGGCAGCATACGCACCCGGAACATTCTGAACGGCGCGTTTGTCGTGGCCAAGGCGGGCGAAGTGGCCTGTCGCGGGGTGCAGGGCGCCCGGATTGTCTTCGGGGGCACGCGCGTATCGGTTCACGGCGACATCCAATGCGGCAAGTGCGCGTCGCCGCGCATCAAGGTATCCGGCAACGTCCGAGGGGCGGAACTGCACGGCTCGGATCGGATCGAGGCCTTCGGATTCCACCCGTGGTCGAACCGTCCGTCGACGGTGCTCTTGCGCGGGGAGATAACGGGGAAGGAATACGGCGAAGTCACTCCGTTCGAGGCGCAGCAACTCGTGGCCCAGGCGGTGTCGCTGCGTTTCCGTCTGGGGTTGCTCAGCCGCGCCTCGGACCTTGCGGAGGCGGAAGCCGACGAAGCGGCGGCCGCGGCCCTCTTGTACCTCTATCTGGGCGAAGACGCGCACGAGCGATTGAAAGACCTTCAAACCAAACAAGACAGGTTGGCGTATTTGCGGCGTCTCATTTGTGCGTTGGAATCGTTCAAGAACCGGGTTGAAGACAAGAACGAGGCGGCGCCGGGATGGGAATCCGTGCAGCAGGATTTTCAGGATCTCGCCAAGGACGAGACGTCGGGTGAAGAGGAGCTTCCCAGGGGGCTCAACGAGTTGGTGACGACGTGGAAGACCCTGCACGAAAAGGAGCGCGTCACCGGACTCACCGCCGACCTGCTCGGCCGGATGCGGGAGCTTCTGGCGGATTGGATTCGCGACGAGCGGGCTCTCACCCTCAAGGTGGAAGAGATGAGGCGCGCTTTCGGCGCGCTTTCCGACGGCGCCCAATCCGTCCTCGCGCCCGCTCCGCCCCGGTCCAAGGTGCAACTCCTTCGGCGCTTTATCGGCGCATTGAAGTCGAAGAACGATAACGAGGCTGTTGCGCGCCGCCTGAACTCGACCTTCTGCCACCTGATGTTGAGAAACATCTCAAAACGTCTTGAACGTTCCAAGTACCTGCGCGATTCGGCCGAGGAGGTTCGGTCCAAGGTGAAGGAACTTGCGGAGGCTTTGGCGCACGAGTACCAGTTGGGCACCCTCTGGATTGATTCGGAGCGCAATCCGGAGCCCGTGGTAACAGGGCGTTTTTCGCACGGTTCGCGGATTGCATTGTATCCTCCCGCGCCGGACGGTTCGTTAGTAGAAGGCAGCTTTGTGCTGACGCCGGAAACGGGCGATCGGTCCATCAAGTATGTGCGCCGCAACGAGACCATCCTTGAACTCGAATCTCAGTCACCTGCGCAAGTGTAGGCCGGTCGGGGTTGATTGGAAGCCCTGAAGCCGGCCCCTTTCATGTTAAAGCGCGAGTTATGCGCCTCCGTCAATGGCTTCCATGCTACTTTGGAGGGGAGGGGAAAGGAGACAGTCACCTATGTCGACCCTTGGTAGTCGGTTAACTAAACTGGTGGATGCGGAGTGGAGGGTTCGAACCCCCAGGCGTTTTCTTGGGCAGTCGACTGTATCTGGAAGTGCAGACTCTCTCGTTTGGATTGAAGTCGTCCGCCAGGCTCCGCAGAAACGCCACTTCGTGCCTCACGCATGCCACAAGGACGAATGGATTCTTCATAATCACCTCCGTTAACGCGCGATAACCTTCGGAGAAGGCGACTCTAAATCCAAACGAAATATCAACCACTGCATCAACAGGCAACCGCACCTCCAAGATCTCAAACACATGATGTGTATATAGCTACTTCGATTGCTTCTTTCCGCTCGCTTTTATATGCTCGGAAAAGTCCGCAAGGGAAATTCCGCGCCAGTCTTTACCGTTCTTTGGAGACCACAAAATCCCACTGGGCTTCACTCTAATGTGCTCGACAACATTATTATTGGCATCAACGATTTCGTGATCTTCGTATTTCCGTGGACGAAAGGAGTGCACTGACATAGAGACCTCCCTGGATTGAAACAACCGGTATCAAACGCTGACCAGACTTATGCCCGCAAAGCCATTCCAGCAATATCGCTTGATGAAATACGGAATGTGTTATAGCTCCATATGTAACAAAACCCAGTAGCGTTTTGAATAAGAGGGGGCGCAATGTTTTGCTCGTTCCCAAGTTGCACCTGCTAACGTGGTTGTCTTGGAGGTCGTACTCGGAGACTGCGCAGCACACCGTGTCTAATGTTTGGCAGTGCTGGGACTGGAACAGATGCTGGGGTTGGGGCTTCCCGTAGATGGCGATGGCGGCGGCGCGAGTGGGGGGACCGCAGATGCCTGAGGACGCGCCTCTCAAGGATGCAGGCGACTGTAACCGGTACCACGTGCGCGGCGTGGACACGGGCGGGCCTTGTCCGTGCTTGCCGGGCAACGGTGGGCTGCTTTATGCTGTGGCTATGATGGCGGCCGCTTGGGATGGGGGGCGGAGCGCGACGCACTGGGTTTTCCGGCTGATGGAACTTAGGCGGTGAAGTGGGAAGGGTTGCTGAAGGCGCCTTGAGCCGGTGGCCAAGCGGTACACGGGCCGGACAGAGCGCTGATGTTGAAGTGTTACACCTCGATCAGCTTCCGGATGCGGCCCAGGAATTCCGTGCGTTTGAAGGGTTTCTGAATTAGCTCGAACTCATCGTTGGGCCCGAGTCCCGTCTGAACAATGCCCGAACTGTAGCCGCTGGCAAACAGGAAGCGAAGTTTCGGGAACTGGTCCTTCACCCGCTCATAGACCGCACGGCCACCCAGACCCGGCATCACCAGGTCCATGACGGCAATACACACTTCCTCGCCTTGATCTTCGAGCAGACGTACCGCTTCCATACCATCGTTTGCCGTAATGACCTTGTATCCGGCCTGTTCCAGCATGTGCCGGGTCAGGTTGCGCACCATCTCATTGTCTTCGGCCAGCAGGACCAGTTCTCCGGCGCCCCGGTGGTCCGTGTCCACGCTGACGGCGACAGCGGGGGGCTCGCTGCTGTATGCGGGCAGGTAGATTTTGAACACGGTGCCTTTGGCCGGTTCGCTGTAGACGTTCACCATGCCGTCGTGTTGACGCACGATGCCGTATACCGTTGCCAGACCGAGACCGGTGCCTTTCCCCACTTCCTTGGTGGTGAAGAAAGGTTCCCAGATGTGAGACAGCGTGTGGCTATCGATGCCGTGGCCGCTGTCACTGACGCTCACCAGGACGAAATGTCCTTCCCTGGCCCAGGAATTGGCGTGACAGAACTCGCGATCGAACACCACGTCCGCCGTTTCGATGGCAAGGGTGCCACCGTCCGGCATGGCGTCGCGCGCGTTCACACACAGGTTCATCAGAACCTGTTCCAACTGGCCGCGGTCGGCGTTGATCGGCTGGACGTTAGGACCGGGCATGATGCTGACGTGGATATGCTCGCCGATGACCCGGTGCAGCATGTTCATGAGACCGTCGATCACTTCGTTGATATCGAGGTGCTCCCGGCGCAGTACCTGGCGCCGGCCGAACGCCAGCAGTTGGCTGACCAGTCGCGTGGCGCTTTCGCCCGCGCGCCGGATTTCGAGCAACGCGTCGCGCGTGGGCGAACTGCATTCCTCCTCGTCGATCACCAGGTCTGAATACCCATTAATGACCTGAAGGAGGTTGTTGAAATCATGGGCGATGCCGCCGGCCAATTGACCGATGGCTTCCATCTTTTGCGCCTGGCGCAACTGCGCCTCGAGTTGTTTGCGCTCGGTGATGTCTCGCACGGCCGCGATCACGCATTGCCTGCCGCCCACGTTCGATGCGCGCAGGCCCACCTCGGTCCAGAAGATCTGCCCGCTTCTGTTGTGAACCGGCCACTCGAACAGTTGCGGGCCCTCTTCGACCGCTTTGCGGACCCATTCGGTGGCTTCGAGCCGTGAACCGGATGGGCTTGGACTGTTGTAATCGTCAATGGAGGAGGCTAACGCCTGGTCGCGCTCGATGCCGAACAGATTGCACGTGCGCGTGTTGATGTCGAGGATCCGTCCTTCTCCGTTCAGGATGATCATGGCGTCGTTGGTCGAGTTGAAAATCTCTCGATAATTCCGTTCGCTCTCGAGCAGGGCGGTCTTGGCCTCGTTCAAAGCGCTAACGTCCATGAGCATGACGAATGCGCCCTGGAACCGGCTATCCGCGTCCACCAAGGCCGTCGCAGAGGCCAACATGTCGAGGTCCCCTCCCTGGGGGAGTTGCAGGCGGCATTCAAAGCGTGAGAAACCGCCGGAGTCATCTTCCGTGGTCTTCTGCAAACGCTCAAGAAGATGTTGCTCCGAAATGAACTCCTGCAAATGGTGTCCCAGGATTTGCGGCTCCGGTATCCCCAGCGTTTCAATGAACTTGAGGTTTGCGAAATTGAGGCGGCATTGATTGTCCAGAATCGCCACCGCTTCCTGGGCCGTTTGAACGAGTTTGGCAAAACGTTCTTCTTCCGTGCGCAGGCTCTCTCTGGCGATATCGATTTCTATTACGGACGCCAGAATCGACACCAGCAGGAAACCGACACCGAGATAGTTCATCAGCGGTTGGAGGTCAACAAGATTGGTTACCACCGGCAAGAAGGGGGGCAGCAGTATGGCGAGCACGTGAACGACGGTGAGACACACTATCCCCGCCATATACAGGAGCTTGATTTCCTTG
>JAVEWL010000247.1:0-7584 GCA_034004565.1 FCB group bacterium
GTTTTTTGGGTGGAATGGTTGGGATGGGAGGTATGGAAGGGATGGGAGGCAGCGGTTGGCGCTTGGTCCCAAGCACCCCCCAGGTGCTCGTTCCCAAGTCGCACTTGGGAACGCCCGTGCTCCCGAAGTTGCACTTCGGCGTCTTCCGCCCGAGCCCGCTAAGTACAACTTCGCGAACAGGGTGCGTTACCAAGTGCAACTTGGTAACGAGCACCTCGGGGGGGCGCTTCGGATGGAGCGCCGGGAAGAACTCCCCTTGGAAAGGGGGAGTTACGCTGGGTTCTTGAGTAGTAGGAGGAGCATGCTTACGGGGGTTTTGGCGAGGATGCTGTGTTTGAGGTTGGGTTGCATGTGGACCCAGGTGCCGGGGCCGGCGTGCATTTTGTCGGTGCCGACGGTGATGTCGGCTTCGCCCTGGAGGAAGTGCATGATGGCGGGCATGGATGCGGTGTGTTCGGAGAGTTCCTCGCCGGGGGCGAAGCCGAAGAGTACGGCTTTGAGGCGGTCGTCGGCGTGGACGGTTTTGCTGAGGATTCCGCCGGCGGGGGGCGGGGCTTGATCGGTTAGTTGGTCGAAGTAGAGGTATTGGGCAGTCATGGTTGTTTTCTCCAGGGGATGAGGGTAGTGGTGGGTGCAGTCTAGTGGTTGCGAGGGGGGCAATGCAATGGTGAATGCCGGTCGGGGCGCGCCATTATTATCATATTTAACAATAGATATTGTTTGAAGGCGGCTTGCAATGGAATTAAAGTGTCTGGGGTATGCGTTGACGAGATGCCAGGATCGATTGATTTGGATCGGCGCTTGCGGTTTGGCGCCGTGCTGGTCTTGGCGTCGCGGGTTTGTAACTATGCCGGTTAAGGGCAGAGCCAGTATTGCCGGTTTTGTGGTGCGGCGCTTCCCGTGCGGCGTGGCCGTATATGGCTGAAGAGGCCCTGTTTGCGGCAATGAAAACTATTGACTTGCCTTGAGCGGGAAATCTATAATTGGTTTAGGACTATTTGCACCTTGAACAGTTCTTTTGGAAGTGCTCGACGGCGACTCTCGGGGGGCAGCCGGAGGAATGGCAGTTTTGCTGTGCCTTTGGTGTGTTTGCCGGGGGGACGTTGGCGGGAAGTTTTTAGGCTGTACACGAGATTCCGCGGGTCTCTTGCGTTGGCATGTATGGTCCTGGCCGAGTTGGCGGTTTTAACTTGTGCTGGGTCTGGCGGGAAACGGGGGTTGATCGCCGCGTCGACTATTGCCGCACCGGGGCGGGCGTGATGCAACGCATTTCTTGTCCGGTTTCTCGTGATACTACAGGGGCACGGGATTGCCCCTTATTGGAGGTTGTACGCCCATGGATCCATTCTATTTGTGGATCGCAGGGGGCATCGTTCTGGGTATTGTTGGAGCCGTCGTAGGGGCCCAAATCAGGGGCCGCGGTCTTCTGGGCAGTGCACGCCGGGAGGCCGAACAGATCCGTTCCGATGCAGAGCGTGAAGCCGCTGCGAGACTGAAGGAAGCCGATACCAGTATTAAGGAACAGCGGATTGAACTCCGCGAGGAAGTCGAAGCCGAAGCGCGCGAGTCGCGTAAGGAGATAGTTGCTCTCGAGAAACGCATCCTGGCGAAAGAGGAGAGCATTGATAAGCGAATTGAGAACGTCGAGCGCAAGCAGAACGAACTGACGGCGAAGGAACAGGAACTTATCGAAAAGGATAAGGGCCTGACGCGCCAGCAGGAACGCCTGAAGAGCCTGGTCGACGAGCAGACGCAGAAGTTGGAGGAGATCTCGGGCTTGACGGCGGAGGAGGCGAAGAAGCACCTCTTCTCGAACCTCGAGACGGAAGTGAGGCGCGATTCCGCGCTGCGCCTGAAGCGTATCGAGGACGAGCTGGTGGAGACGGCCGAAAAGAAGGCCAAGTACATCATCAGCCAGGCGATCCAGCGCACGGCGGCGGACCACGTGGCCGAGACCGCGGTGTCGGTGGTGGCGCTTCCGAACGACGAGATGAAGGGCCGGATTATCGGTCGCGAGGGTCGCAACATCCGCGCGCTGGAGGCGGCGACCGGCATCAACATCATCATTGACGACACCCCCGAAGCCGTCATTCTTTCTGGTTTTGACCCCGTCCGGCGCGAAATCGCGCGCATCACCCTCGAACGCCTCATCACCGACGGGCGCATCCATCCGGCGCGCATCGAGGAGATGGTGGGGAAGGTCGAGGAAGAGCTGAACACGACGATCAAGGAGATGGGCGAACGGGCTTGCCTCGAGGTGGACGTACACGGTCTGCATCCGGAGATCGTGCGGCTCCTGGGCCGGTTGAACTATCGCACCTCCTATGGCCAGAACGTGCTGAAGCATTCGCAGGAAGTCTGCCACCTGGCTGGGATCATGGCGGCGGAGCTGGGCGTGAACATCCAGGAATGCAAGCGCGCGGCGTTCATCCATGACATCGGCAAGGCCATCAACCACGAGGTGGAAGGCTCGCACGCCATCATCGGGCGCGACTGGGCCAAGCGTTACGGTGAAAACGAGCGGGTGGCGAATGCCATCGGTTCGCACCATAACGAGGTACCGCAGGATTCGATTGTCGCGGTGCTGGTGCAGGCCGCGGACGCCTTGTCGGCGGCGCGTCCGGGCGCGCGGCGCGAGACGGTGGAGCATTACATCAAGCGCCTGGAGCAGTTGGAGCAGATTGGCGACGGGTTCCCGGGCGTTGAGAAGACGTTTGCGCTGCAGGCGGGCCGCGAGATTCGCGTGGCGGTGTATCCGGAGCGTGTGAATGACGCCGAGGCGCAGCAGCTTGCCCGCGATATCGCGCGGAAGATCGAAAGCGAGATGACGTATCCGGGGCAGATCCGCATCACGGTCATCCGTGAGACGCGCGCGGTGGAAACGGCGAAGTAGATCAGGCTTCCGTGAAAGCAGTACGACCGGTGGTCCACTGGGGCCGCCGGTCGTTTGTTTAGGGGCCGAATGGGAGGTATGAGAGTCATGGGAAGTATGGGAGGAATGACAGACGTTCCTTTCTCGGATGATGCGGCTTTCCATGTGAGATAGTCAGGAGTGGCATGAACATTCTTTTCATTGGCGATATTGTGGGGCGGCCGGGGCGGGAGATTATTGCGCGGCTGCTGCCGGGGCTGCGCGAGGAGCTGGCCCTGGATGCGGTCGTGGCGAACGCGGAAAACGCCGCGGGTGGCCTGGGCGCGACGCCGGAAATCATTCGTGAGCTGATGGCGGTGGGGGTTACGGCGGTTACGCTGGGAAACCACACGTGGCGGAAAAAGGAGCTGGCGCCGTCGATCGAGAGTTTTACGACGGTGGTGCGGCCGGCGAATTTTCCTCCGGGCAATCCGGGGCGGGGTTCGGTTGTGGTAAACCTGCCGGACGGACGCGCGCTGGGGGTGGTAAACCTGCTGGGCCGGGTGTATATGGAAGCGTTCGAGGATCCGTTCCGGGTGGGGCTGGAGGAGGTCGAGCGGCTGCGGATGAGCACGCCGGTTGTGCTGGTGGACATGCACGCGGAGGCGACGTCTGAGAAGGTGGCGATGGGCTGGCACCTGGATGGGCGGGCGTCGGCGGTGTTGGGGACGCACACGCATGTGCAGACGGCGGACGAGCGGGTGCTGCCGGCGGGTACGGCGTATATCACGGATGTGGGGATGACGGGGCCTCGGGATTCGGTAATCGGCACGAACAAGGAAATCGTGTTGCAGAAATTCATCACGGGGATGCCGGTGCCTTTTGAGGTTGCGCGGGGTCCGGCGATGCTTTGCGCGGTGCTGGTGGAGGTGGAGGATCAGACGGGGCGCGCGGTCCGGATTGAGCGGATTGCCCGGATGTAGGGGTTTTGCGGAGGCCGCGGCCGATCCGGTCGGAGCGCGGAATTCGCGACGGTGGTCCATCTTGACTCTGAGCGTGTCTAGGCGTATTCTGGCTTCCAGGAAAACAGCAGGCAGCGCTGTTTGCGTATTTTTTACGGATTGGGCGGGGGTAGCGCCAGCATCCATTACGGATATGTCCGTATGAGCTGTCCCAAGCAAGTTGAGGCAGGCGGGGCTTTCGGCCGCGCCGGGAACTGCGAAAGCGGGTGCCAACAAACCATGATCAGGGACCTTAAGATCCTCCTGGTAGACGACGATCCCGAGATCCTCGAACTGCTTTCCACCTTTCTGAGCGCCAAGGGCTTTGATGTTATGGCGTGCGGAAGCGGCGAGGCGGGACTGGAACTGCTCCAGCATAAGTCTTTCGATTTGATTTTGAGCGATATCGAAATGGCGGGGATGAACGGCTTCGAGTTCTTGAGGCAGGTTCGAAGCGCCCACGACGGTATCGGCATTATTTTGATGACGGCGTATGACGAGCAGTATCCCATGTCGGAAGCGTTGCGCGCCGGGGCCGACGGCTACATCACCAAACCCTTCGAACTGAAGAAGTTCTCGCTCATCTTCGAGGAAGCCTACTGGAGCGCGCTGTCGCGCCAGGATTGGTGGCTCGCCCACGCGTCCGGCGAGTAGGACATTTTCTGACCCATCTTCGTGTAACCCCGAATTCCGATTTGGGGTTTTTCTTTTTGAAAAGCAAAGATCCCGAATGGGAATTCGGGGTTACATTTTTTGCCGGGAACTCCTTTGGGTGCCGTTATGGGGATAGAATGACGGGAAAGGAGCCCTGCTATGGAACCGGCGGATGTGGTGTTGCTGGAACGGTGGATTGGGCGGCGGGACGCGGAGGCGTTTCAGGCGCTCGTCAAGCGATATTCGGCGATGGTGTTTTCGGCGTGCCGGCGGGTGCTGGGGGATGCGGCGCGCGCGGAGGATGTGACGCAGGAGTGCTTCCTGAAGCTCGCGATGGGCGATGCGCGGCCGGGACCGTTTTTGGGACCGTGGCTGCATCGGGTGGCGACGCGGCGTTGCCTTGATACGCTGCGGACGGAGCGTCGGCGGCGCGCGCGGGAGGCGCGGTATGTTGCGGAAGGGCCGCAGGCGGTCGAGGTGCGGTGGGAGCTGCTGGAGCCGCTGATCGACGAGGCGTTGGCGGAATTGCCGGAGCGGTACCGGGTGCCGGTTACGCTGCATTTTCTGGAGGGGCTTAGTCACGAAGAGGTGGCACGGCGGCTCGATACGCCGAGGCGGACGGTGTCGTACCGGATTGGGCAGGGGCTGGAGCGGATGGGGACGAGGCTGCGGTCGCGGGGCGTGAATGTGGCGTCGGGGGTGCTGATCGCGCAAATGGGGAAGATGCCCGTGGAGGCTCCTCCGGTGGAACTGGCGGCGAGGTTGTCGAAGATGGCCCTGGCACGGGCGGCGCGGGTGTTGCCGCATGCGCATTGGCTTGGGGTTTCGCCGATGACGTACGGGGTGGGGGCTCTCGTGGCGTTGGCAGTGGCCGTGACGGGTTGGGTCGGTGTTGCCCGGACGTTTGCGGTGGAGGAAAAGGCTGCCGCGCCTCGCGCGACGGCACTGGCTTTGACGCCGGCGGCGCAGACGCCCAAACCGGACAGGAAAGCGGCGGGCGTTTCGGAGAGCGTGACGCCGGTCGGCCCGGCAGCGAATGCGGCGCCGGAGGAGACAGCGGTGGCATCCGTTGCGCCGGCGGCGGAGGACACGCCCGAGCCTTGCGCGATTGCGGGCAGCGTTGTGGACGAGTCGCGGCAGCCGATTCCGAATGCGGCGGTGCTGGTATTGCGCGCGGACCACGGCGCCGTCGTTAATTCCGGGACGCCGGCTCTTCCCACTCGGACGGATGCGCAGGGGCTGTTTCGGATTACGGACATTCCTTCGAAGATGACGTTTCTGCTGGTTGCCGGTGCGGAAGGCTTCGACAGCCCGTCCGTGACGTCGTACCTGTTGGAGCCGGGAAAGACGTTGGAGGACCAGTGCATCGTTCTGGCAAGAGGGGTGACGTTGTCGGGCCGGGTGCTGGGACGCGACGGTCTGCCGGTGGCCAATGCCCTGGTGATGCGGGGTTCCTTTCAGTCGGACACTTACTCGGGTGGCGGCGGGAACGTGTGCGCATTAACCGACGAGAAGGGGCTGTTTCAGTTGGGCTACCCGCGTGACGGCACGGCGGTACTGCAGGTCATGACACAGGCGTGGGGCAACGCGATATTTGAGGTTGCTGTGCAACCGGGCGCGATGGTGGAACTGCGTATGCCGGCGTCGGCGCAAGTGGCGGGGCGCGTGACGCATCCGGATGGAAGTTCCGCCAACGGCCTCAGGGTGGTGTTTCGCGCGATGTCCGGCGACGGCACGAATATCGCCCACTTCGAGGCCCACACCCTCATCGAAGGGCTGTACCAAATCTCCTCCCTGCCCCCGGACCTGGCATACGAGGCCGTGGTGGTGGACGAGTCGTCGGAGGCGTTGTCGAGCCGGGTTGCGCTCGGCGTGCTGACGGCCGGTTCGAGCACGAAACATGATTTTCGGCTGGAGGCGCCGGCCATCGTACGCGGTACCGTTACCGGCGAGCAGACGGGGCGGCCGCAAACGGGGGCGCGCATTGGCTGGATTCGAGACAAGGAATCCAACAACAGGGCGGCTGAGACGGGCGAGAACGGCGGGTACGAACTGCAGATCTTTCTGCCGGGCACGTATTGGATCTACCCGATACCGGCTTCGGGCGAATGGGGCGAAGACAATGCGCAGACGTATGGCCGCAGCGTCACGCTGACGCTAGGCGCGGAGCAGACGGTCGACTTTCGCCTGCCGGACGCGTTTTCGCTGGGCGTGCGCGTGGTGGATGGGCAGGGCAGGCCTGTGGAAAACGCCCTGGTTGAGGCGGCATCCTCGTCCGCGCCGGGGCACGTGACCAGCCTCATTGGCGGTCAAACCGATGCCTCGGGGCGATACCGTTATACGCGGTTCAGGGCCGGTTGTGAAGGATGGCTGCGCGCGTACGTGCCTGCGCATGGCGGGACGAACAAAGGTCCGGACGTTGAAACCCTCCGCGTCGTGGGCGAACCGGGGGTCGATTACCCGGAGGAAACGGTGGTGTTGTACGGTTCTTCGGGACTGAACGGAACGGCGGTCGGGCCGGACGGGCAACAGCTGGCAAATTGCCTGATAAGCCTTCGCTTGAGTGGACCCGGTATTGTGATTGACGGCGCGCGGGCGGGAGAGTTTTACACGAACCGGGACGTTCAGGCGGATGGCTCAGGGGCGTTTACCCTGGATGAAGGTGTGCCCGCGACGTCGCTGAGTCTGACCGCGCTGACGCAGGGCGAGGATGGACGGGTCTACCGTTGCGATGTGGCGCCGGTGGACTGCCCGGCCGGTCAGGATGTGAATTTGGGGCGACTGACCTTTCAGGTCGACCCCGATGCGAAGCGGGAAGTCGTAAGCGGCGGGGCGTGGTTCGTCAACACCAACGGGGAGTAAGGTTCTCCTTGGCCTACAGATATACAAGCTGAATCGCCTCGGGCGCCGCGGGGCTGCACCCACGGCCTGCTCCTGCCTTGGTTCTTTCCGTGTGGCACCTTCAAGCCGCGTGACGAAGTCGCGTGGCTTGTGGGTGTCTTCCTCCCTCTCCCTCTGGGAGAGGGCGGGGTGAGGGCTTCCGCCAAAAGCTGCACAATGCCCATCGCTGCCTTTCCC
>JAVEWL010000248.1:0-7560 GCA_034004565.1 FCB group bacterium
TTCCGATCTATACGCCGTTTCTGCGTTGAACAAGCATCCATTCGTTTGTGTTCTCCCCGGCCGGTCCAGCCATCCTCCACGATGTTCCATGATCGTCGCTGAAGATGTAATGACTGTAGAGCGTGTCTCCTGACTTCCGGCTCAGCGGAAAGTAGAGACGCCCGGCGTCATCCTGGTATCCCCGTCCCGGAGAGGACCATACCGCGTCCCATTTCGGGTCCTTCACCTCCGCGTTGATATTCTTTGATTTACTCCACGTTGCGCCGTCGTCGGCGCTATACATTAGATGCAATTGAAAGGTCTGGCCATCAATTCCGGGACGGCTGGTTTGCACGCCCACGCCATCGGGCGCGTACGTGAAGAAGCACCACAAACGGCCGGTGTCTCTATCGGCCAATAGCGCGGCGTCTCCACAGCCCTGCGCGCCGAAGTCGGCTACGACCATCGACGGCCCCCACGTGTTGCCGGAATCCGTGCTGCGCCGCACGGCCAGATTGATGTCATTGGGAAGGTCTTGTCCTTGATCCGCCCGCGCGTCGCACATAGCGACCACGACACCATTCTTCGTTACCGCGAGCGCCGGGATACGATAGCACGGTACGCGGTCCATCCCGTTGAAGAACAACGTCTGCTGTACCGGCGCCGCCGCAGCCGGCGGCTGCCAAATTGATGCGGCGATAAACTGCTGCGGGCGATCGGCCGTGGCCCAGTAATACATGGCCACGAGACTTCCGTCCGCGCGTTGCACAAGCCGCGGATAACCCAGGTCGGCCCAATCGTCCACACTTTTGAATCCGTCTCGGACGATGAATTCCTCGCCCCAAGTCCTTCCCTTGTCGGAACTATACCTTCCAGCGATGACCTTTGCGTCGCGGTCACCGTAGACGCAACAAAGCCGGCCGTCGCGCAGCTCCACGATGGCCGGTGGGTTTGAATGCGTCCTCATCTCCTTGACCCTAGCGAGGTAGTTCCATGAACGGCACTGGTCCTTCGACAAATAGGTGTCAATCAAGCCCACGTGAAAGGTTGTATTGAAAATCTTACGGCACGCCAGCACATAGTCGCCGTTCGACAATCGAACCGTCTGAGGCATGACAGAACGAAACTCCGGCGCTCCCGGAGTTATCCAAGACACGAAATCAAACGTAAGCCCACCGTCGTCAGTCTTCACACACGCCAGCCGACTGGTTTGCTCGACCATGCTTAGATTGACCGAAATAAACAGGAAGCAACTCTTGGGGCCGGTCACGATGTAGTCGGTGCGGGGCGTCAGCACCTTGCCCTGAAGCTCAAGGTGGTTATTCAAGTCACCGAACGCATGCGGACCTTTCCAAGTCGCGCCTCGGTCATAGGAGTAGTAAAATCCGCCCTTGGGATCGTTGTTGCCATGATACCCGCTGGCAAACACGCGCATGGCAAAACCAGGCGCGCAGAAATCCATGGGCGCCTCAAGCCGCGTCTTGCCATTCGGCAGCCACTGAATATCCTCGCCGTCGAGGAAGTTCTCCGGATCGAGTGTAGTCCACGTTTCTCCGCCATCGAGGCTACGGCCAAATTTGCTCTGCTGTATTCCCTTAATGTTGTGTCCTTCACTGGACACAAAATCGCCTTCCGTAAAGCCAACCAGGATTTCGTCACCCCAACTCCAGACGCCATTGTTCGCCGGCCACCCGCAAAAGCGGTTCGGGTCCCCAGCAACGACTACATTCCGAACGTTCGGGAGCGGTTCGCCCAACGCGGCGGAGGTACTGAGGATGGCTGCAACAAAGCATCCCGTCTTAAGAAAACCAATCAACTTTCGTCTCCTACAGATTAGCTCAATAGATCCGTCGCTCTGGCGTGTCTGCTTGCGTAAATATTGCGCAAGAATGTCCGCCAAGCGATGTAGATGCTCCTGTGTTGCCTCTATCTGCTCCACACTCCGCTCGTCAACCTACTATACAACACCTGACACTGTATCGCTCCCCGCGTTCTGCATCGGTTACATAGGTGTTGCATAGCACGGCGGGCGTAATCCACGCCACGAAAACCGAGCCGCCAAGCTCTATCCTCCACTATCCACGTTGAATAGATTCTCGGGAGGGACGATGGTGCGTATTGAACCTAGGGATTCAACATTATCAAAGCCTTGAACCGAAGCTGACAGGCATGTTATAACATGGAATAACGCAAAATCAATTGCATGCGCCCATTAACGGGCACAGGGTGCGCCCCTGCTCATGCGCAGGTAATATTATGACAGCGGCGGAGCATGCACAGGAGATTGCATTTGGAGAATGCGGCGAGCCAGACCACGTATGAACGCTTGTTGGAAAGGATAGTCCAGGGCGCCTATCCACCCGCTACTCGTTTGGTCAACCGGACCGTAGCCCAGGAACTTGGTGTCAGTGTAATTCCTGTTCGTGAGGCGCTGGGCCGCCTTGCCAGCGAAGGACTGCTGGAACATGTCCCGGGAGCCGGATCGTTCGTTCGGGCATTGGACAGCCGTGAACTGGTGAAGCTCTACGCCTTCCGTAAGCAATTGGAGGTGTTTGCTGTAGCCGAGGCCGCCAGGAACGCGCAAGAATACCAGATCCAACACATGCAGCGTTGCTGCGAGAATTCGGCAAATGCCCTAAAGCGCATAGAATCGGCCAAGAATCCGGAACTGCGGAATAAAGCGGTGGAAGGGTGGGTCCAAGCCGATGCCGCATTCCATTCCGCCATCATTGACGCGGCGGACAACATGTGGCTGACCTTGGCCGTTGAGAGACTGCGTGTTTTGGCCCACGTTTCACGCGCCAAACCGAGAGATGTGGACGTGAGCATCTACAAGAATACCCTCCGCGAGCATGTGGCAATTGCCAGGGCTATCGAGAGGCGTGACGCCGCTAAGGCAGAAACACTCATGCGCAAGCATATCCAGCGTGCCATGAAGAGCGTTTTGGCTGAAACCTATGAGTAAAGCCTATTGCCGGCCATAAGTTAACTCGCATCCCGCAACCACAAAGAAAGCAGCATAAGAAGTTTACATGAATAAACTGACAGGACTTATCGCCGCAACCTTCACTCCCATGAAGCAAGACGGAATGGTGCACCTACAACCCATTCCTGGAATTGTGGAAATGTTGGTGAAAAATGGAGTCAAGGGGCTCTATGTTTGCGGCAGCACGGGAGAAGGTCCTTCACTGACAATAAAAGAACGCGAACAGGTTGCGCAAGCGTACATAGAGGCGGTGCAAGGTCGCATTCCAGTTGTCGTTCAAGTAGGGCACAACTGCTTGGAAGATGCCCGGCATCTTGCAAAGCACGCCGCATCCGTCGGCGCGGACGCCATCAGCGCCGTTCCACCTTCGTATTTCATTCCGGAAGGGGTGGCCGCATTGGTCGAGACGCTCGCGCGGATCACGGATGCCGCACACGAAACGCCCTTTTACTACTACCACATTCCGCGCTTGAGCGGCGTATCGCTGGATGTTCCGGCTTTCTTGCAGGCCGCGAAGGAGCGCATTCCATCCTTGGCCGGCGTCAAGTTCAGTTGCAGAGACATTGAGGTGATGCAACAAAGCCTGGCATTCGAGAATGGAAGGTACAATATCCTTTTTGGCGTCGATGAAATGCTGCTGAGCGGCGTGGCGGCAGGATGCGATGGAGCAGTGGGAAGCACCTATAATTTCATAGCCCCCCTGTATCTCCAGATCATAAACGATTTTGCGAACGGCAACCTGGCCGCGGCGCAGGCAGGGCAGCTCAAAGCGGCGCAGCTTATCGAAGTGATCCTACGGTATCACGGCCTCTCGGGGTTGAAAGAAGCCATGGCGTTCACGGGCATGCCGTGCGGCCCGCCCCGGCTGCCCTTGACGCCTTTGACTGATGTCGAGCGCAACCGAATGCGCGAAGAACTGAACAAGCTGAATTTCGGCCAATTCGCCTGTCGGGAAATCGCCTAATATGGAGCATAAGAACGTGCGAGCCAGCGACTCCAAGTGCGCAAGCATATGGGCACCCAGGCGGGCATGTAGCTTGTTCGCCGTTTCCTTGTGCCTTTCAGTTTCTTTATTGTCGCGCCCGGCAACAGGGATAGAACTGAATTGGAACGAGCTTCCACCGTTGCCCAACGCGGACGGCGTCGCGGGACCTTTCGTGGGTGTCCATAACGATGCCCTTATCGTTGCGGGCGGAGCCAATTTCCCGAAACCCGTGTGGGAGTCCACCAAGGTTTTTCACGACGATATCTACGTCTTGGTCAAAGAATCAGGGGGTACAGGAACTGCGTATCGCTGGGTAAGCGGTTCGAAGCTTGAGAAGCCGGTTGCCTATGGCGCATCCGTTTCAACCAGTCGGGGTGTCGTCTGCATCGGAGGCAACGACGCCGAGCGAACGTATTCCGAGGCGTTCCTGCTGCGATGGGATCCAGGGACCGAATCTGTGGAACGATTTCCCCTGCCGGCGTTGCCGCAACCGTGCACGAGTGGCAGCGCAACGAGCATCGGCGAAAAGATCTATGTGGCCGGCGGCATGGCAGGCCAGGGCCTGGAATCGGCCTTGCACAATTTCTGGTCGCTGGATCTTGTTCGTTCGAAAAATGGCAACCTCGCGTGGGAACAACTGCCTTCGTGGCCGGGTCCTCTCAGAGCCTTTGCGATTGTTGCAGCCCAAAGCAACGGTGTCAATGACTGCGTCTACCTCATAAGCGGGCGCAGGGTGAACGAGCTGGGCAAGACAGAATTCCTTACCGATGTCTACGAGTTCAATCCCTCAAAAGGCGGCGAATGGCGCCGCAGGGCGGACGCTCCCCGCTGCGTCATGGCGGGTACGGGTATCGCGATGGGTCAAAGTCACATCTTTGTGCTTGCCGGTGCCGACGGAAGCCTCTTTGATCAGGCGGAAACCCTCAAAGACTCCCATCCAGGTTTCACGAATGAGGCGCTTGCTTATCACACCATCACCAACACATGGACAAGCGCTGGGGCCATTCCGGCAAATCAGGTGACGACCACCGCCGTGCGCTGGGGCAACGACTCTGTCAACGACCCAATCATCGTACCCAGCGGCGAAATCCGCCCCAGAGTTAGAACGCCCCGCGTGTGGGAAGCGCGTCCCATTCTAGGTGGATCCCGTTTTGGCTTAGTTGACTTCTCGGTGCTGGGGCTGTATCTCGCCGCAATGATTGCTATGGGAATTTTCTTCTCTTTTCGCAACAAGAATGCCGACGATTTCTTCCGAGGCGGCCAGCGCATTCCCTGGTTCATCGCCGGTCTGAGCATATTCGCTACGATCCTGAGCTCCATCACCTTCATGGCCATTCCCGCCAAGACCTATGCCACGGACTGGGTCTACTTCCTGGTCAACTTGATGGTCGTGCCCATCGCCCCGGTCGTCATACTGCTGTTTCTGCCGTTCTTCCGGAAGGTGGACGCCGTCAGCGCCTACCAATATCTGGAAAAGCGCTTCAATAGATTTGCGCGACAGTTCGCGAGCGCCTCGTTTGTCCTGTTCCAACTCGGGCGGACGGCCATCGTGCTCTACCTACCCGCGCTTGCCCTGAAAGCCATTACGCCCCTCACTGAACAGCAGAGCATTCTGCTCATGGGCGTGCTAAGCATCGTCTATTGCGTGCTCGGTGGACTGGAGGCGGTCGCATGGACGGATGCCGTACAGAGCTTGGTGCTCTTGGGCGGAGCGCTTTTCAGCTTGGTTCTGATCATGACGCAGGTGGACGGCGGCGTTTCCGGCTTCTTTACTACCGCGACGGAAAACGGCAAGTTTCACCTCATAGACTTCGATTTCTCATCTCACAGTTTCGCGACCACGGCGTTATGGGTGGTGGTACTGGGCGGACTCGCGCAGAATCTCGTACCCTACACTTCAGACATGTCCATCGTGCAGCGATACATGGCGGTGCCGGATACCGCTCGCGCCCGGAAGGCCATCTGGACCAATACCATCGCGTGTGTTTTTGCATCGCTGCTGTTCTTCAGTATAGGAACTGCGCTGTTCGTTTTCTACGCATGCTACCCCGAACGGCTTGACCCCACATTCAAGAACGATGCCATCTTTCCGTTGTTCATTTCACGGGAACTGCCACTGGGCATGTCCGGCCTTGTGGTGGCCGGCCTCTGTGCCGCGGCGCAGTCCACCATTGCGACCAGCATCAACAGCATGTCCACGGCCGTCGTGGAGGATTTCATGCGGCCGTGGAAACTGATCAAGACCGAGCGCGGATATCTGCACATGGGACGTGCGCTTACCATCATCCTGGGAACAGGCGGCGTTGCCCTGGCGCTCCTCTTCGCGTCTTACGACATCAAGTCGCTCTGGGACCAGTTTATGACGATTCTCGGCCTCTTCGGAGGCTCCATGTGCGGCCTGTTCTGCCTGGGGATCTTCACAACCCGCGCCAACGGTCCGGGCGCCATCATTGGCACCCTCGCCGGTGCCGGAGGCTTGCTTCTGGTGCAGCGGTACACCCAAGCGCATTTCCTGCTCTATGCATTCATCGGCATCGCCCTGTGTTTTATTGTAGGATACATTTCGAGTCTTGCGTTCGGCCCGGTGGGCCATTCCATCCGGGGATTAACCATCTACACGCTTGATGCCGCACTCGAGTCGGACACATCCAGCTCCACCCAATAACTTCCCTCATGCTCTCTTTCGAGGCACTGTTGTCCCACATCTGGCCGGGATGGCGGAATGCCATTCTGATAGTGCGCCAGCACAGAATCCTTCGTGAATAAACGGGGACATCCATGATAAGTTCTTGTCAAGCAAGCAGAATACATAGGAATAAATATGGACAGCAACCCTTAGGAATAGATAGGAACAGCAACCCTTTATTACTTTCCGTTCGCCGCTGTGCTATTCTTGGGTCATGCCTCGACAAGCGCGATTCGTGATACCGGGGGTGGCGCATCATGTGACTCAGCGCGGGAACAACCGGCAGGGAAATAGGGGACGCTACCCTATTCTTATGTTGCATGGATAGTAAAAGGTATAACTGCTATATTTGTCCTATGCCCAGAATTGCTCGTATAGTTGTTCCGGGGGTTCCGTATCACATCACCCAGCGGGGGAATCGGCGGGAGGATGTGTTCTTCACGGATGCGGATCGGCAGGTGTACTTGGGACTGCTGCGGCAGTATGCCGCGCGGCACGTGTTGGCCATCAAGGCGTATTGTTTGATGAGCAACCACACGCACTTGGTTGCCGTTCCGGCCACGGCCGAATCGCTGTGCGGCGCGCTCAAGCCGTTGCATCTTCGCTATGCGCAGCATGTCAATTGGACGCAGAAACTGTGCGGGCGGCTGTGGCAGGGGCGGTTCTTTTCGTGTGCGCTGGACGATGCGCATTACCGGTGGGCCGTGCGGTACGTAGAGCGTAACCCGGTGCGCGCGGGTCTGGTGGCGCGCGCGGAAGACTATCCGTGGTCGAGCGCGGCCGCGCATTGCGGGCAGCGGCATGACCCGCTCGTGGCCGAGGCGCCTGATTTCGCGGACGCGGTGGGGGACTGGACGGCCTGGTTGCGCGACCCGGAGGACGAGGCCACGCTTCAAAGCCTTCGCTTGCACACGCGCACCGGGC
>JAVEWL010000249.1:0-7559 GCA_034004565.1 FCB group bacterium
CGTTCCAGGCGGGGTATACCGACTTCAGGACCGTAACCCACGTCTCGAATCTGGATCGCAAGAAGGCCAAGCGCGAATCACCCACGACGAACCGCTTCTATAGCATCCCCGACCTCGTCGCCGGTGAAGGTTCGGAATTCGAAGACTTTCGCAATCGAATCATCGGCCTGACCGGCATCCCGGACGCCAAGTAGGGAAATAGAGTTCATCATGGCCAAAACGCATACGAGTCGCTACGACGTTGCCGAACACCTTCGCACTCCCGAAGAGATGGCGGCGTATCTGGAAGCGAGCATGGAAGAAGCGCGTGGAGATGCCAAGATCATCGCGAAGGCCCTGGGCAATATCTCTCGCGCAAAGGGCATGTCACAGGTTGCTCACGATGCGGGGCTTTCGCGGGAAAGCCTCTACAAGGCGCTATCCGGAGAGCGCAATCCCAGTTTTGACACCATTCTCAAGGTCATCGGCGCACTGGGGCTGAAGCTGCGGGCCGTACCGGCCGCGCAAGACTGATTCCGTTTCCTCGCTGCCAAGTTGCAACGTGGGAACGAGCAAATGGCGAGCAAACAGGCTGACTGGAGGCCATTATGGTGCGTCGAGGCGTGGTGGTGATTTGGGCTGTTGCACTTGTGATTCTTCTGGTTCTGCTCGTGTGCAATGCCGAGGCCGAGGATGAGGCGCCCAAGTTTTCTGTCAGGCAATTCGCGTCGGGGCGGAATGTCATCGGCGTGTTGGGGCAGCCCATCGGAAGCCGATTGGTGGTGGAAGGGGAAGCGCCGGCCTCCCATTTCAAGCAAGGCAACGAGCTGGCGGTCTCTACCGTTAACGGGGTCGCTTTGCCCAGCGCGGTTAATATCGAAATCAATCGGAGATCCTTGCCCATCCTGTCGGGTATTCGCTACAAGCTGGAGGGATATGAGACCGGTTCCTTTGAGGGCGCGCCGGATTGGCTTCCGCCTCCGGTGCCGCAGTTGGTCTTTAGTTGGAGATCCCGCTTCGCTTTGTTTCGCGTGATCGAGCCCGCGGGATTGTCGCTGGACGTTTTGGATTCGGAGGATGAATCGGTTCGCGAAGCGGCGCGGTGCCTGCGCGAGCGGTTCGCCGAACTGGCGGGAGAATCGGCCACGGAGCCGAGTGTTTTGGTGTGCATTGGAAGGATGATGGAGCGCTTCCCGTATTTGGCTTCAGAGGCTTTAGAGCGGACCGGTTCGTCTCGCCGGAATTTGAAGAGCTTTCAGGAACGTGAAGGATATTTTCTGATTCGAGAGGGGAACATTCTTTATGCCGCCGGGCTGGATGTTCTGGGGACGGTGCACGCGGTATCCGATTTGCAGTCGCGGCTGCGGGCGCGGGACGGAAAGGTCTGGTTTGATTTTCCGGAATGGAAAGAGGGAGGGCATGGCGTTCTGTTCGAGAAGCCGGCGATTGAGACGCGCGGCGAGTATCTGAATATCGGCTACAACATCCCCGGCATTACGCCGCACGAGTGGGACGATGCGCGGTGGCGGCAGTACATCGACCGTCTCGTTCTCGCAAAGCTCAACCGGCTTTACCTCTATCTGTGGAACGATACGTACAGCGTGTATCCGGGGTCGGCGTTGTCGAAGGTGGCGCTCAACCGGAACCTGCACGAGCGGATCCGTTCGGCTATTGCGTATGCGCGCACGCGGGGGCTCGGGGTGACGTACATGATGTGTCCGACGTTCTTTCCTCGGGACGTTTGGGAGGCGCACCCGGAGCTGCACGCGGACATCGAGTATGTGAAGCACGGGTTCCCGGCGGTGTGTCCGCAGGCGCCGGGGGCGTGGGACTTGATGAAGGATATCGCGCGCAGCGAGATGGAATGGTTCAAGGGGGCGGATGCGATTCAGATCTGGTTTTACGATCCGGGCGGATGCTGGTGCGAGAAGTACGGGTGCAAGTCGAAGCAGGCGGAGATCCTGGCGCGGCAGGTGGTGGAGTTTTCGGGACTGTTTCGCGCGCTGAATCCGTCGGCGCGGGTGGAGTACAACCTTTGGCCTATCTGGCTGTGGGAAGACCGGATGAAGGTGCAGTACCGGCGCGAGCTTGACGAACGGCTGAAGACGGCGTTTGGCTCGGAGTATAGGAATGTGACTGCGGTGGGGGCGCCGGACAACGACACGACGTTGCCGCTGATCGAGAAGGAAATGGGGTATCGCACGAGCGCGTTCCTGTTCGGGACGAACCCGGAGAACGGGTATGTGTTTCCGCTGCCGCTGCTGGCGTGGCAACAGGAGACGGCGCGGCGGGTGGTTGAAACGGGCATGGACGGTGCGTTCGGGCATCGGCTGGAGGCGTGGACGCGGTATCCGGGCACATTCATTCTCGGTCAGTTCTTGTGGAATCCGGATATTGAACCGGACGCGGCGGTGCGGCGCTATTCGGAGATGCTGGCGCTGGATATGGTGAGCGGCCCCAAGCTGACGGAAGCGATTCTGTTGCTGGAGCGCTTCACGCAGGAGGGGGCGAGCGCCGGGTTGGGGTCGCAGATGTGCGCGCGTGCCCGGTCGATGATGCCGCCGCGTCCTTCGGATGAGTTGGCGGACCTGGTGGCCGGGATGGAGGCGCTGGGGGTGATTGGGGCGTCGTTGGAGGCGGATACCGACGAAGCGTTGGCGCCGTTTGTGGCGCGCTTCGACGAGGCTCTCGCGAATGCGCCGGGTTACGCGGGGTGGAAGCGGGATTCCCTGGAGGTGTTCAAGCGGTACCGGGATTTTCTGCGCGCTGGGTGGAGGAAGAGTCCGTTCTAGAAGGGGGCTTGTACGTCTTCGTCCAACCAAGAGCTCCCCTTGGAAAGGTGAGCCACGAGAACGGCCGTTCCCGGAACTACCGGAGGAACCAGCTTGCTGGGGGTGGCATGGACGTAATGAGAGGTTGCCGAATCGTTGCCTACGCGGCTTCGGCCAGGAGCCTCCTGGCATTGCCGCCGAGAAGCAGGGCCTTGGCCTCGTCCGAAATCCGCGCATGCAGGATATGCCCTATCGCGCCGGCCGCCGCCAGGAAAGGCATATCGGAACCGTACAGGATTCGCTCCGCGCCCACCGTGGCAACCGCGTGCTCGATCATCCCATAGCCCTGATACGACGAGGTGATATCCAGCCACAGGTTGGGAAAATCCCGCGCGACCTCGGCCGCCTCCGCGAAGTTCGTCGGATACAGCGCGTGGCCGTAGAACAGGCGCACCTCCGGATGGCGCTCCAGCACCCGCCGGATCGGTTGCGCCCCGCAAAGCGGATCCCCGCCCCACGCGTGCGTCAGCACCGGACAATTCCGCGCCTTCGCCACGGCCCAGATCGGCTCGTAATTCGGCCCGTCCAAGGGATACTGCGCCAGCGACGGATGCACCTTGATCATGCGAAACTCGGGCATTGAGAGGCAGCGCTCCAGTTCCGGCACGACCTCGTCCGGATAGTTCGGATCCACCACCACATACCCCACGAACCGCCCGGGATATGCCCGCACCGCCTCCGCCGTCTCGTCGTTGCCCCGCCGCGCGTCCGCCGAGATGGCCGCGTGCGACGCGATCCACCCCTGCCGTATGCCCAGCCGGTCCATCTCCTCGATCATGCCCCGCGCATCGTTGTGGGCCACGTGGAACTGGCTGTACGGCCCCATATGCATGTGGGCGTCCACAACGTCAAAGGTGTTTTCCATGCCCCGTCATCCTTCGTGCTCGTGCTCGCGATCGCAGTCGATATCCTACTCGTAATCGTTCCCGTATTCGACCGCGCATCGGGTATCATCGACGGACTTCAAGGCACTCGAGGGCAGGAGGACGAGGAAGTGTCGCACATGCAGAAATGGTTTGCGCCGGCCCCGCAGCGTCCCCGCCTGCCCGACGATCAGGTCCGCCGCCTCTACCCTTGGTACCGCTGGCGGATCTTCGAGGCCACCTTCTTCGGCTACGCCTTCTTCTACCTCGTGCGCAACAACCTGTCCGTCGTCGCCAAGGACATGGAAGGCGCCCTGCACTACGACCACGCCATGATCGGCAACATCCTCGCGCTCACCGCCATCAGCTACGGCCTGGGCAAATTCATTATGGGCGCCATCTCCGATCGCAACAATCCGCGCATCTTCATGGGCACCGGCCTTCTCCTCACGGCCATCCTCAACATCGCCTTCGGCGCCAGCCAGACTTACTACGTCCACCTCTGGCTCTGGGGACTCAACGGCTTCGTGCAGGGCATGGGCTGGCCTCCCTGCGGACGCTCCATGGCCCACTGGTTCAGCGAAAAAGAGCGCGGCCTAACCT
Organism: FCB group bacterium; assembly: GCA_034004565.1. Classification (GTDB taxonomy): domain Bacteria; phylum Hydrogenedentota; class Hydrogenedentia; order Hydrogenedentales; family SLHB01; genus JAVEWL01. Next base: position 4,277 of record JAVEWL010000249.1, read on the forward strand.
TCAGCGCCTGGAACACCTCCCACAACCTCGGCGGCGGCATCGCCGGCGTCATCGCCGCCGAAGGCGCCTCCCGCTTCGGCGGCTGGCAGTACGCCTTCTACTTTCCCGCCGCGCTCGCCATCCTCGGGGCCGTCTACCTCTTCTGGCGCCTGCGCGACACCCCCCAATCCTGCGGCCTGCCGTCCATCGAGGAGTACCGCAACGACTACACCGAACACGAACGCCAACACGGCACCCTCGAACGCGAACTGACCACTCGCGAGTTGCTCGTCGACAACGTCCTCAAACACAAGCTCATCTGGCTGCTCGCCTTCGCCAACTTCTTCGCCTACATCACCCGCTACAGCATGCTCGACTGGGGCCCCATGTACCTGCGCGAGATGAAGGGCGCTACCCTCAGCGGCGGCGGCCTCGCCGTGCTCCTGCTCGAATTCGGCGGCATCCCCTCGACCATCTTCCTCGGCTGGATCTCCGACCGCACCGGAGGCCGAAGGGGCGCCGTCGCAACCCTCGCGCTCGTGCCCATCCTCGCCGCCTTCACCACGATCCTCTATACCCCCGCCGGCTACCTCTGGCTCGACATGTCCATGCTCGTCATCATCGGCCTGTTCATCTACCCCGTCATCAACCTCATCACCATCATGGCCCTCGACACGACTTCCAAAAAGGCCATCGGCACCGCCGCCGGCTTCATCGGCCTCTTCGGCTACATCGGCCGCACCACCCAGGCCATGGGCTTCGGCGCCGCCCTCGACCACTACGGCGCCCTCTACGGCAAAGCCGTCGCCTGGGAAATCGTCCTCTACAGCATCCTCGCCTCCACCTTCATCGCCATTGTCCTCCTGGCCCTCACCTGGAAAGTGAAACCCCGCGCCTGACCCCCATTTGAAATTCCCGCCCCATCGTGCTAAACTCTTTCTTACTAGGCGCGTACCCGTGGCTCAATGGATAGAGCACTTGGCTACGGACCAAGAGGTTGGGGGTTCGAGTCCCTCCGGGTACGCCATCTATAACAACTCAGCGCAACGTTGTGGATTTCCGCTTCGTTGCGCTTTTTGTTTGTGATGCCGGTCTTGCCGCGGCCGGGACAACGGTCACGCGTGGGCTTGGCCTCTTCTTGCCGAATGCAGCGCGCTACGCAAAGCGTTCGGCTTCCTCCATGGCGATGGCGGCCCATTCCCAGAGGCGTTTGGGCTGGTAGCGCACGGTCGAGATGTCTTTCATGATGATTTCGACGTGGCAATTGCCCTCGGTCGTGTCGAGGAAGTCGCGGAGGTTCTTCCGGGCTTGGGCGGGGTCCCAGTTCTCTTCGGCGAGGATGGCGGGACTTGGCTTGTGGCTGATGACGTAATCGGCGCCGACGCCGTCGACGATGCGCCGGGCATCGCACCATGGGCTCACGGAGATCTTCCGCAGATTTGGGATGCGCCGCAGCACGTCGAGTTTGCCGTCGAGGGGTTCGCAGCAGCCGTAGTAGGTCATGCCCCAGCGCTTCAACCAGCGCAGGTCGTGTTCAATGGCAAATTCCCATTGCATCTCGGGCGAGACGGACGAGAAGATCTGCGCGTTCGAGCAGCCCCACATGTTGTGCGGTTTCACGTGGGCCGGGTCGAAGTCTTTCCCCGGTAAGGCGCTGGTGTAGCCGTAGCCGCCGGAGCCCACGCGCGTGTTGTTGCAGTCCAGCGAGAGCAGGTTCTGTTCGACGAACTGATTGAGTTCCACCATCCAGGCATCCACCATTCGGTCCACCGCCGCGTGCACCATGGCTGGACGGCACACGAGGTCGAGCATGGCCTCCTCGACGCCCCACCAGCGGATGAGGTAATCCCAGGGGGTGAACCAAATGTGCGTCTGGCCCATCTTTCGCACGGGGAGAATGCCGCCGTAAACCTCTTCCATGGCGCGGTGCCAGAGGTCGGTCGCTTCCTGGTTGTGCGTTACGACGGGCATCTTGATCTTCTGTATGTCTTCGGGCTCCCGGATCTGCACGTTGAAGTGCCGGGAGACGATATCGCCGGCGTCGCTTGTGCGGACGATGTCGACGTCCTCGATGATGCCGAAGTCGGTGCTGTGGATGGCGAGGGGGCAGGTCAGGAAGTCGTTGACCACCATGTCCGCAGGCAGGTGCTTCCATTGGTAGAGTATCCGCCGGAGTTCGCGTTCCTGGCCTTGCGCCCAGGGGTGCGAGGTGCGCAACGTCAGTTCGTCGTCGACGTTCATCTCGTGCCAGCAGATCTCGTTGATCCATACCGTCGGCCGGACGCTGTCGAGATCGTTTAGTCGCTGCCAGAGGCGCGCCTTTTCTTGATGGACGGACCACGAGGCAATCTGCGCCACTTGCTCCGCCAGGCTGCGGAGGATGTCCGTATCCTTCTGGTCCAGCCGGATTTCCTCGGCGGGCATTGGCGCTTCGTAATGACTCGGATCGTGCAGCACGGCTTTATCCTTTGCTGGTATACGTGCCGAATTCCTCTAGTGCATCGAACATGGCAAGCACATTATCGACGGGTGTTTCCTCGAGGATGCTGTCGTGGCTCGCGCCGCCCACGTACCCGCCGCCAGGCATCATGAACTCCAGAGTCTCGCGCACGTTCCGGCGCACGGATTCAGGCGTGCCGTCGATGAGCACGTGGTGGGAATCGATGCCGCCGTTAAACAGCATCTTGGCGCCAAACTCGGCTTTCAGCGCACGCAGGTCCATCCCGTGGCAACACGGCTGCAGCGCATGGACCCCGTCGATCCCCGCGTCAATCATCGCGGGGATCAAGGGGACGAATCCGCCGCAGCAGTGCATCTGGACCTTCAGTCCGTAGCCGTGGCCCAGGTCGGCGAGGCGCTTGAGGTGTGGCGCCATGAACCGGTCGAAGAGTTCGGGACCCAGCAGGGGACCGGTCTGGCTGCCGAAATCGTTTCCGATGAAAAAAATGTCGATGGCGCCGTCCGCGGCGTCGAAAATGCGCTGGCTCACGGCGGCGTAGTAGTCCACGAGGTGATGCAGCAGCGCATCGACGAGTTCGGGCTCGCCGTACATGTTGACGTACAGGTTCTCCATGCCGAAGAGGTCGATGGCGTCGTGCCAGAAGGGCGCCCAGGCCCCGCCGAGAATGGCGTATTCGCCGCCGTAGGCTTCGGCGTCCGCTCGGATCTTCGATACGTCCATCCATGCCGGATCGGGCCAGGCGTAATCGTGAATCTCGGCGAGGGTGGCGTCCGCGAGCGGGTGGCTCAGGGGTTGGCCGTAACCCATGCCCGTGCGCTCGACGCCGAATTCCGTGCGGTACGT
>JAVEWL010000250.1:0-7516 GCA_034004565.1 FCB group bacterium
AGGGCTCTCGGATGGCCTTGAGCTCCGGTCCTCTGCCCCGTCGCAGGAATCGCAGCGCCAGCAGCGCCAGCGCGACGGCCAGTACCGTTCCCCCGAGCGCCCATGCCATCCACGGAGCCAGCGGACTTCCGCGCTTCTGGGGCAGCGCGATTTGCTCGAACCTCGCGAGGCTCTTCTCCTCTTCAGGAGTCAAATCGCGTACGCGCAACGCCGGCGACGGAACTTCCGCCTTGCCGCCCGGTTCCCACGTCACCGTGACCGGCTCGATGGAATAATCTCCCGGTTTCACGGGGTCCAGCACATACGTCACTTCGGTTCGGACGCGCTTATCTTCGAGGGCCGTTGTCGAGCGCTTGGGTTCGCCGTAGACCTCGATTCCACCGAACTTCTTGCTCATGTCCGGCAGTTGTACCTCTAGGTCCGCAGGCGAATCGACTTGTATGGTGAAGCTGGGCTGGCGGTAGTAGGGAACCTCCGGCGGCGTCAGAAAGACATGCACGTCCACCGGCGCCGTGGTCGCGGCGCCGAGGATCGCCAAAGCAATTCCCGCCAGAAAATGCATCTTTATCCTTGGGCCAGGCGCTTTTCGCGCATGCGGAAGAAGCGATGAATTTCGTTAATGTACGGCCGGTCCGTGCGCACGAAGATCGAATCGACCCGCGTTCGCTGAAAGATCTGCTGACGCTGGCGCGCCCGTTGAACGGCCGCATCCTCGTACTTCTTGCGCAGGCCCGCGTCCGAGGTGTCCACCAATAGTTCGCGCCCGGTCTCCGAGTCGCGCATCGAGACGAGCCCGACGTCCGGCAACCGTTCCTCGCGGGGGTCCGACACCACCACCGCGATGAGATCGTGCCGCCGGTTCGAGATCCGCAGTGCGGCCTCGTAGTCCTCCGCCATGAAATCCGATACCAGGAACGCCACGGCCCGCCGTTTCGTAACCCCGTTCAGGTAATGGAGCGCGACGGGGATGTTCGTTCGATGGCCCTTCGGTTGAAAGAACAGCACTTCGCGGATAACGCGGAGCACGTGCTTGCGGCCTTTGTTGGGCGGCACGTACAGTTCCACGCTGTCCGTGAAGATAATGAGTCCGACCTTGTCGTTGTTCTCGATGGCCGAAAACGCGAGGACCGCGCACAATTCCGCCGCGCGCTCGTTCTTGAACTGGTTCACGCTGCCGAACCGTCCCGAGCCGCTGGCGTCCACCAGCAGCATCACCGTCAGTTCGCGTTCCTCGGCCAGAAGCTTCACGTGCGGCACCTGCGCGCGCGCCGTCACGTTCCAGTCGATCATGCGGACATCGTCGCCGGGCACGTACTCCCGCACTTCCTTGAACTCCATCCCCTGGCCTTTGAACACGCTCTCGTACTGGCCGGCGAGGATGTCGGTCACCATGCGGCTGGTCCGGATCTGGATCCGGCGAATCTGTTTCATGACCTCCTGCGGGATCATGGCACCGGCACCGTGTCCAGGATGCGCCGCACGACGTCTTCGCTCGAAAGATTTTCGGCCTCGGCCTCGTAAGTCACGATGACGCGATGGCGCAGCACGTCCATGGCCACCTGTTTCACGTCGTTCGGGAACACGTTGCCCTCGCCCTGCAGGAAGGCCAGCGCACGCGCCGCCTGTTGAAGGTAGATGGTCGCGCGAGGCGAAGCGCCGTACTCGATCAGGTGGCTCATCTTCAGACCGAACACGTCGGGGTGACGCGTCGCCTGCACAATATCGACGATGTAGTTCTTGGCCTTCTCGTCGACGTAGATCTGGTTCACGACCTCGCGTGCCCGGAGGATTTCCTCGCGCGTGACCACGGCCCGCACGCGAACGTCGTGCAGGACGTCGACCCGGTCCATGATTTCGCGTTCCTCGCCCCGCGTGGGGTACGTGACCTTCAGCTTGAACATGAAGCGGTCCACCTGCGCCTCGGGCAGGTTGTACGTGCCCTCGTGCTCGATGGGATTCTGCGTCGCCAGCACCAGGAAGGGCTCCTCGAGCACGTACGTGCCGTCGCCGATGGTCACCTGGCGCTCCTGCATCGCCTCGAGCAGCGCGCTCTGAACCTTTGCCGGGGCGCGGTTGATTTCGTCCGCGAGGATGATGTTGCCGAATATGGGACCTTTGCGCGTGGTGAACTCGCCCGTTTTCGGGTGATATACCAGCGTGCCCAGCAAGTCCGCCGGCAGCAGGTCCGGCGTAAACTGAATCCGGTTGAAGTCCAGGTCCATCGCGCGCGCCAGGGTCTTCACCGCCGTCGTCTTCGCGAGACCCGGCACGCCCTCGATCAGCACGTGCCCGTTGGCCAGCAGCGCCGCCAGCAGGCGGTCCACCATGTATTGCTGGCCGACAATGACCCGGGCCACTTCCGCCCGAAGCCGGCCCACAAACTGCGCCTGGGCCTCGACATTCTTGCGTATTGCGTCCACAGACACATTCATGCGGGACGTGCCTCCTCGTGCGGCTGCCGCGCCAGGACGCGCGCCACCGCTTCGTAGTCCGCATTCATCTGCGCATCCGTCGGCACGGTTCCCTGGTAGCCGACAGCTTGCGCGTGTTCACGTATTTGCTTGATGACCCCGGTTTCGCCCGGGTGGGCGGAAAGGGCCCGGTTCAGTTGCAGGTAGAATTCGTAGGGGTGTCCATCCAGGCGCTGCCGCCGTGCTTCCTCAAGCGCCATCTCTCCGGCCGTGGGTGCCCGCTCGGAAAAAGAAATGGGCTCGGCCGGTGACCGGCGCTTTCGCGCGAACCACCAACCGAGCCCAAGTAGTAAGGGAACCCCGAGACCGGCGGAGAACCAGGCAAGGGTTCTGTCGGGTCTGACAGGGAGGATGAACGGGTCTGCCCGTAGCGTGGGGTGGGCGCCAGGGGCCATGGGGTTTGTTGCGGGTGCAGAGGCCTCCGACGGGTTCTGATCCTCGGGGTTCCGGAAAGGGATTAAAATTTCTGGGACCTTAAACGTTCCCGTTCGTGCGGGTACTAAGGTAACGGTTTGGGACACGCGGAATATTCCATCGCGGGTTGATGATACCGCTTTTTCCACTTTCGCCGCGCCCCAATCAATGGATTCAATTTTCGCAGGCAGCACGGATAGCGTGGCCGGCCCGGTCCAGCTCACCTCGCATACGATCCGATACGGAACGTTCGGGTGCGCGGAGCCCGCTTGGCGAAGCAGCCTTAACTCGGGTTCGACGGCCTCAGCGCCGCCCATGCCCCCGATTGCCGCTATCACTAACGTGAGTCTTATCCAACTTTTCATTCGATCCGTTCTTTAAACTCGCCTGACAATAGGCAATAAGCAACCGCTGTGCCACAGGGTGACATCCTTGTAAGGTGTTGCATGATAACGCATTGAGTGCAACGGCGCTCGTTTAAGGAAAACCTCATCTGGGGTTTTGGGTACCACACTGTCCCTTTTGAGGTGGAACGCTCAATGCGCGTGGGATCTTTCCGCTAAACCCTTGCGCTGTTTTGGCCGTTAAAGAAGCCAGAATTGAATTGGGTGCCACATGCCCGCTGGACGTTTCGCGGGGCTAAAAACAATAAAAACAATTTACATTTGCGCAATTTGCTGAGTTTGTGGTATGATCGGTTTGCTGCTGGCCTCGCGGCCAGGCACCCAATCTACAGTGCTTTTAGACCGTGCTGAAGCGTTCTGTGAGACAGGGTTGTACAGACGGGCGGCTCCCTACAGGGCCGCCTGACTTACCCACTCTCCGGACGTCTAAGGCCGCTCCCAGTGTATAGGGTAGCAGTTCGTGCTGGATTGCGCAGGAGGGCCACTCCCCTTGGATACAAGCGCCGAATTCACTGAGCCGGTCCAGGACCGGGCACGCATCCTCGTGGTGGACGACCTCGAGGAAAACGTGCGGCTGCTCCAACACTTTCTCGAGCCCAAAGGCTACCAGGTGTGCTCCGCCTACACGGGCGAGCAGGCGCTGATGTCTGTTGAGCAGCAACCGCCCGACGTGATTCTGCTCGACCTCGTCATGCCCGGCATGGACGGTTTTGAAGTCTGCCAGCGCCTCAAGGCGGACCCCGAACTGCGCCACATCCCCATCATCATCCTGACCGGCCTTTCGGAAGTGCAAGCGAACGTGCGCGCCCTTGAAGCCGGCGCGGACGATTTCCTCATCAAACCCATTGACTCCGTCCTGCTCGACGCCCGCATCCGGAACTCGCTGGGTGCGAAGCGTCTCCAGGACCGCGTGTTTCAGTATCAGCGTCAGCTCGAGGTGTACAACGAGACCCTCGAAGCCCGCATCCGGGACCGTACGGCCCAGCTCGAGAAGACCCAGCAGGTCGCCATCTTCTCGCTCGCGAAGCTGGCCGAATCCCGCGACAACGAAACCGGCGAACACATCGATCGCATGCGTTCCTACGCGCGCGAAATCGCCATCGAAATGTCCACCTGGCCCAAATACGAGTCCGTTGTCAGCCAGACCTTTGTCGAGCGCCTCTACATTTCGAGCCCGCTCCACGACATCGGCAAGGTGGGCATTCCCGACGGCATCCTGCTCAAACCCGGCAAACTGTCGCCGGAAGAATTCGAAATCATGAAAGCGCACACCGTCATCGGTGGCGACACCCTCAAGGCGGCGGATTTCGAGGCGGGGGGCGATTCGTTCATGGCCATGGGCCGCGATATTGCCTTCTACCATCACGAGAAGTGGGATGGCTCCGGCTACCCCTTCAACCTGCGGGGCGAGCAAATCCCCCTGGCGGCTCGCATCGTTGCCCTGGGCGACGTATACGACGCCCTCACCTCCCGCCGGCCTTACAAGGAAGCCTTCAGCCACGAGCGTTCGAAGGCCATCATCCTGCAGGGAAAAGGCTCGCACTTCGACCCGGATGTCGTCGACGCATTCCTGACCCGCGAAGAGAATTTCATCGGCGTGCGCAAGAACTTCCACGACCGCGGCAGCTCGCGCATCCAGGAGCTCATCAACACCCTGAACCGGCTCAACGTGGAGACCAACTGCGCCAGCGCGTAGACTGGTTTGATGAACGCATAAGACCCGTGGGGTCCATAACGCCAACGGGTCTTAACTATTATAGCGCATCACCTGGAAAACGGGGACAGTTTCACTTTTGATGAGCTCAAGGCCTACCTGCGAAGCCCCTGACTCCATTCTTGTCTTCACGGTCAATCAGTCCCGCCGATCAAAAGTGGAAACTGTCCCCGCTTTCCAGCTTGGGGTATGGGAAGTATGGGAGTTATGGGAAGTATGGGAGCTATGAAATGCCCATTGCGTCTTGATTCATCGAGATTGTTGGCTTGGGCGGAAAGCGGGGACAGTTTCCACTTTTGATCGTGGGGGCTGGTTGACTGTGAGGGCGGAGCCAGATCGGGGGCTTCGCAGGAAGTCGGAAGCTTGCCAAAAGTGGAACAGTCCCCGTTTTCCGGTTTGGAGGGGATTGTAACGCGGTCTTCTATAATAACGTCGAATGTCAGGCCTGCCGCAGCCAAACGGCTTCGGTCCGCGCACGGCGCGCCGCTTGCCCCGCGCGCACCGTTTCCATCCATGCCTCGATGTCGCGATCGGCCGGAATCAAGGGCGCCAGGAATGGGTCCAGCACCGAATCATCCCACAGATCGCAGAACGAATCGTATAGCTGCACGTGGTTGAGCAACCGCATGGCCTCGGTCTGCTTGCGCCCCAGCACCACGCCGTCCAGATCGATAAACCGGAACTCCGCGCCCGTGCGCGTGAAGATGTTCTTGCCCGAAAGGTCGCTGTGATACGCTCCCGCCGCGTCCAGCGCGCCCACCGCCTTCGCCAGGCCCTCCAGGAAGGCCTCCACCCGCGCCGCATTCGCTCCCGCCGCTACCAGCCTGCGCGCGTATTCCTCCACATTGACGTACCCGCTCAGGAACTCCATCACGACCGCATTGCCGGTCATCAATCCAAGGCATCGGCGCTCGACGTAGGCCACCGCTTCCGGCACGCCTATCCCCCGCTCCTCGAGATAACGCGCGGCCAGCCATCCGGCACGGTACCGGCTTGGATGAAAGACATGCTTGATGTACTCGGACAGGTTGCGACGGCTTTCCTTGATTACCCAATCGCCCACGCGGCGGGCCGTGGACTTGTGCGACTGCTTGAGGACTTCGCCGGGGCTCTTCAACGCGCCCAGGATAGCGTCCAGCGCCGCATCCGATCGGCGCTCGATGCGCAACTCCCCCACTCGTTCGGTGACGAACTCAGCCATGCGGCGCACGACCACCCAGAAGGTCCGAGCCTAAGCCTTTTAGCCGGTACAGCACACTCAGCCCCCGTGACAACGTGACCTCGCCGTACCCATTCAACAGGCAATCGAAATACCGCGGCGGGAACCCGTTTTTCCGCAGCGAGCGGCGAAAGCGAAACAGGTTTCGCGCGCGCAGCCGCGCCGGCAGCGAACGGTGAAGACTGGCCTTGTCGAAATCGATGACGTACAACCCGTCCTTGCCAACCAGGAGATTGCGTACCTGCAAGTCCGCGTGATACACGCCCAAGTCGTGCATGCGCCGAATCAACGCCCCGACGCGTTCCATCGTGCCGTCCGCATCCGCCGGTGCCGTCGACAAATAGTGGTATAGGTCTTGCCCGTCCACCTCGCGCGATGCAATCGCCCCGCGATACAGCACCCGCGACCGCCGCCAGACCACGCCCAGCGGTTCCGGCACCGGAAATCCCCGGTCATACAACGTCGACTGAATCCGCAGTTCCCGGTACGGCCGGTTCTGAAGCAGGTACGCATCGTGCCAGAGCAGCCGGGCCAGCCCGCCTCGACGAAACGTTCTCAACAGACCGTGCCCATCGGCCAGCGGAAAGCGCAGCAGTTCCCCGCGCCCTTCCTTGCCGGCAGGCTCGCACCCGCCCCGCGAGAACAGTGCCTCGGCGATCACCTCCGCTTCCTTCTCGCGGATCAGCCCCGCCCACGGCATGTCGTAGTAGCACGCAAAACACGCCGACCCGAACGACCGCGTCCCATGCCGCGCCCGTATCGGTTCTTCCACCGCCTGCCCCGCCGCCTGGGCCAGTTTCCGTTCAGCGGCCTTCTCCATTGCATTGCTCATTCCCCAATGATGCGGCACGTGCTGAGCGGAATCAAGGAGGCTTTATGAGAATGAAGATCACCACCAAGGCTCAAAGACACGAAGAACCGCAAGACAAATTCAACTACGAATGGAACGAATGGCGTGGGTATTGCCCGAACGTTGAAGCAGGCAGAGAACGGAAAACGGGGACTGTTCCACTTTTGGCAAGCTTGCAACTTCCTGCGAAGCCCACGGCCCAGTAACCGCCCTCACAGTCAACCACCCCCCCCGATCAAAAGTGGAAACTGTCCCCCGCTTTCCGGCTCGGGGGATGGGAAGTATGGGAGTAATGGGAGGCATGGGAGTGATGAAACGACACTTCCCGTATCGGTCCATAGAGTCCATCTCGTCCATCGGCTTTGGTGGAAAGCGGGGACAGTTTCCACTTTTGGTCAGCGGGACTGGTTGTCGGTGAGGGCGTTTACTGGGCCGTGGGCTTCG
>JAVEWL010000251.1:0-7515 GCA_034004565.1 FCB group bacterium
TCTAATAATATCAAGCACATAACGACGCAACACCATCTTCGTAGTGGACTAAATGTGCCCAACGGACCCCAGCGAATTTCGCCTAAAACTGTCTTGTGCATGTCTACTAAGACAACGAATTAGTCTTAAATGACAACCTGGACGCCGACGCCCCGCAAGGCTATACTGTCTGCGTTTCAGGCCGGGGATCGGGAGAGCTTTGGATTGAGATTGCCCGAGTCCCGGCCGCTTTCAGGTTTGAACATCATGCCGGCAACCGGGCTTCCATCCTGAACCGTCCCGGGTGCCGGCGATCGTGGCTTTGGCGATGTGGAGGAGGAATGACCATGGAACGTCTCAGGCTGGGATTCATTGGCGCGGGGTTTATTGCCAAGTTCCAGGCACAGGCCCTGCACCACGTGCGCGGCATTGATCTGGTTGGGATTCATGCACTTAAAGGCGCCGAAGAGCTGGCAGCCTCAGTCACCGCCAGCGGCTTGGGCGAGTGCAGGGTCTACCCCAGCGTCGCGGAGCTGTGCAACCATTGCGACGCGGTGGCCGTGTTTGCGCCGAACTTTGCCCGCGTTGACCTGGTGGGCCAGGTTGTGGACGCCGTCAAGAAGGGCGCCGCGCTCAAGGGCATCATCTGCGAGAAACCCCTGGGGCGCACCGTCGCCGAGGCCCGCCAGCTCGTCAACCTGGCGAAGGAAATCAACATCCCCACGGCCTATTTCGAGAACCAGCTTCACATGAAGTCCGTGAAGGCGGCGCTGGCCCAACTCGAGCCGCAGCAGCGCGCGATGGGACCGTTTACGCTGGCCCGCAGCGCCGAGGAGCATTCGGGACCGCACGAGGGCTGGTTCTGGGACCCCACGCGCCAGGGCGGCGGCGTATTGTCCGACATGGGCTGCCACAGCATCGCAATCGGCCGGCAGGTGCTCACGCCGGTGGGCAAGCCCCCCACGTTCATGCAGCCCGTGTCGATGTCCGCGGACGTGGCGCTGTTGAAGTGGGGTCAGCCGGCCTGGCGCGAGAAGCTGCTCAAGAGGACGGGCGTGGATTACGCGAAGACTCCCGCCGACGACTTCTGCACGGGCATCGTGACGTTCCGCAATCCGGAGACCGGCCAGCTCGTAAAGGCGCAGTTCACCAATTCCTGGATGTTCGACAAGCAGGGGCTGCGGCTGTTCATGGACGGCCTGGGCCCCGGCTACGCCTTTGAAATCAACACCCTGCAGTCCTCCGTGAACATCTTCATCGGCGACGAGGCCGCCGAATCGGCCGCGGACGCCGAGACGGCCCTCGAGAAATCGACCGCCACCCGAGGTCTGCTGTCCGTGCAACCCAACGAGGCCGACCTCTATGGCTACGTCGACGAACTGCTGGACGCGCGTGACGCCTTCCTGGCCGGACGCGATGCGATGCTCAACTGGGAGTTCGGACTGGAGGTCACGCGCTTGTGCATGTCGGGGTACATGTCCGGCGAACAGCAAAAGACGATTGACCTTACGGATCCGGGGGTGCTGAAAGACCTCGAGACCTATGAGCCGCTGATTGCGCAAGGGCGGGGACTGGAAGTGCTATAGACCGGTTTGCGATTGAATCCGAGTCTTCGGGATGAGCCGTTTTGCGCCTGAATCCGCGAAAAGCGTGCGGATTCATTCGCAAACCGGCGGAGCGTAGTGCGGAAAGAAGCGGACTCGTCACGCAGGGGTTCAGGATTGGATGCGGCTCGATGGCCGCGATGTACCTCAACCACTTCGGCGGGAACGCGCAGGACTTATCGAGCGAGGCGGTGGACTTGACCGCCTCGCTTTTTTCTTGCAGCGCCATCCGCGCACACCGCATATCCCGCATACGGCTAAACTTCTACGGCCAAGCGCCGATATTTTCATTTGGGGAATATATTCAATCCATTTCCTGAATGGGATGGGAATGCTCAAAATGAGGAGGAACTGCAAGTCATGTCAATGCGTTTCAGGATTCTTCTGACCATTTCCGCGCTCAGTATCATCGCTGCAACAGCTTTTACTGCTTATACGTATGTCATGCTTCACAACGTGGCGAAAGAACAGGTTCAAGCCAGCGCCACTGAACTCATCGATCGCTCGGTGCAGATGTTCATGGTCTCCACAGAGGCTTATCACCAGGCGCTTGGCGCCGCGTCCACGCCCGAAGCCAAAAAGCAAGTGACCGACGAATGGAATCGCAGCGTCACGGCGGTAGACAACGCTGTCATTCACGACTTCGGTGACGGCAGAAACCGGGTCCGGCTGATCGGCGACGAAAAGCTCTTCAAGTTCAAACCCTTGGGCGGCGACAACACGAAGGTGCTGGACGAGTTTGAAGTCCGGGCCGCCAATGCGTTGATGACGGGCCAGGAGAAATACGTCGAAGACGACGGTTCGACGCTGCGGATATCGGCTCCTCTGTACAGCGATGCGCACGTCGGCTGTGCCGAGTGCCACGACTGTGACACCAAGGCCCACATCCTTCTGGGTTCGCTGAACGCGTATCTTCCGCAGGACGCCATCATGGCTTCCGCCGACAAACGGGCCGCCACCTCCGCCGGCGTAGTTTCGGCGATACTTCTTTGCCTGGTGCTGGGCTTGGCATGGTCGCTGAAGGTCCTCATCGTGAAGCCGCTTCAGAGCATTGGCGCCTCCCTTGACCGCGACGCGGAGTCGCTGAGCCGCAGCGCGATTCAGGTCACCGAAACGGGACAGCAGGTCGCGGAGGCAACCAGTGAACAAGCGGCTTCGGCGGAAGAAACGTCCAGTTCCATCGAGCAGATGGCGGCGTCGACCCAGGACAACGCCGAGAGCGCCCGCATGGCCGCCGATCGGGCGCGTGCGGCGGGGGATGCGGCGCTGCGTGGCCGGGAAGCCGTGGGGCGCATGAGCGAGACGATTGCGCTGATCAAGCAGTCCTCGGAGAGCACGGCGAAAATCGTCAAGACCATTGACGAGATTGCGTTCCAGACGAACCTGCTGGCATTGAACGCGGCCGTGGAAGCCGCACGCGCGGGCGAGGCGGGCAAGGGATTCGCCGTGGTGGCCGAGGAGGTCCGCAACCTGGCCCAGCGCAGCGCCGAGGCGGCCAAGAATACGTCGGCCCTGCTCGAGGAGGCGAAGGGGCGCGCCGACGCGGGCGTGAACGCCACCAAGGATGTGACGGGCATTCTCGACCTCATCGTCGACGAGGGAAAGAAGACGGAAGGCTTCATCGATGAAGTGGCGCGTGTAACCAATGAGCAAGCCCAGGGAATCCAGGAACTGAGTGCCGCCATCGCGCAGGCCGGACAACTCACGCAAGCCACGGCCGCCAACGCGGAACGGTCCTCCGCCGTGGGCGAGGAACTCACCGCCGCGGCGCAGGAAATCAATCACGTGGTGAACCAATTGGCGGCGCTTGTGGGAGGCGCCAACGACCGGCTTGCGCCCGCCGAAGCGCCGGTCGCGCCGACAAGGCCGGCTCCGGTCCGCAAGCCTGCCCCCGCCGTGATTCGCTCGGCGAACGGACACGGCCGCAACGGCCACAACGGCAACGGCCGCGTCAAAGCCGTGGAGCACGCCGCAACGGCCGAGAAGAGCAACGACTCCTGGGATTTCTAATCGAGCAGACGCGATTTCCGGAGGCCCGTGGCGCTGGACCGGATCGGGCGTGCATCCCGCAAGAAGCCGCGGATACACACCCGAACCGGCGTAGTGCCCGGGCCTCCGTTCTTTCCTAAGGAAGCTTCCTTCCTTCCTTCCTTCCGCCTCGGGGCGGACCGCGAAACAAACCCGATGGTCCGGCGTGTTTGTTAAGAACACACTGGAGGGTGAACCCAATGAGCATTCGATTTGCGCTTGTCTCGTTCGTGGCGACGGTCGTTCTTTTGCTCGCGTTGGCGGGAACCGTTTCCGGCGGGACCGCCGCCTCGACCCCGACTATACCGGCCGAAACCGGGAAGGATGCCAAAATGGAGAAAGCTACTTTTGGAGCGGGTTGTTTTTGGGGGGTGGAAGCCACGTTCAGGAAGCTGAAAGGGGTAACGGAAACCGCCGTGGGCTATTCCGGAGGAAGCAAGGAGAAGCCGACCTACGAGGAAGTCTGCACGGACCGCACCGGCCACGCGGAAGTGGTGGAAATAGAATATGACCCGGCGCAGATTACGTACGAGGAACTGTTGACGGTTTTCTGGGAAAACCACGACCCGACCACGCCGAACCGCCAGGGACCGGATGTGGGATCGCAATACCGGTCTGTCGTCTTTTATCACAGCCCCGAGCAGAAAGCGCTGGCCGAGAAGTCGAAGGAAACACTCGAAAAATCGGGAAAGTTCAAGCGGCCCATTGTGACGCGGATCGAGCCGGCCGCAACGTTCTGGCGCGCCGAGGACTACCACCAGCAGTATCTTGAGAAGCGTGGCCTTGCAACCTGCCACACCGGCCTTTCGAACTAAACGCGCTTCAGAACCGGTGGCGGACGAAGGTGGCGATGGAAATGTTGTCGAATTCGTCCTGATGCGACGTGAACAGAATGGGATTCACAGCGAAAGACAGGCTGTCCTTTTCAGTCAGGGGAATGTCGAGCCCGATTCGAGGTCCGATGCCGATGAGGTCGTAACGGGCCTTGTCCTGGTAGTGCGCGAACTTGCCGATACCGGGGAGATGGAAGGTGACATCGGCGCGCCCGAGCAGGTCCACGTAGGTTACGAACAATTCGACGTAGGGCTTCGCGGCGCGCAGGCGCGGCATGACGGCGTGGCCGGCGCCCTCGGGCAACTCGGGTTTTCCCCAGGGGTAGTAGTCAATGCCGGTGGATGTGAACAGGACCTTGCGTTCGAACTCGACGCCTATCTTGAGCGGAATGCCGAGGGGATGGTACCGCTTCTCGTTGGGCTGGTATCCGTAGACACCGCCAAAGGCCCAATACCACGACCAGTTGGGATTGATATCGCGAGAGACGCCCATCTGGAATTCCCAGAGCATGACATCGTCACGCCAGTCCTTGAACGTACGGGGCTCTTCCCAGCGGGGTAACAGGCGGCCGAGGCCGTTGTTCATCAGCTTGTCGACCTTGCCTTCGGATTCCTCGAGTTTCGGCCAGAGATTGACCGCGCCAAAGAAGATCTGCCAGCGCTTTTCGAATTCGGCTTCTTCGGCGGACGCGGCGATTGGCTCGGAGGCCTCCGCATTCGGTTGAAGCCCGGACTCTTCCGCCGTGGCGGCGGTCACTGCCATAACCAGCCCGAACACTGCCGCAATGGCGCCCTGGATACAATGCCGCCGCCGCATAAAGGTACCCCCGCACGTGTGCCCGGCATCTGGCCCAGGCTTTCCCCGCCTCACTTGAATGTCCCGGCAGAATCGACGTTATCCCGATGCGTCGATTCGATCTGCGTCGGCGAAGACAGCACGGCACGCGAAGTATCGCGTTTCCCCGGAATTCGCGTGAACGTGCCCCTGTCCCGTCGATGCCCACAGGACGCGAATGGTAGCGAACGGGCTTGCGGGAGTCAATACGCCGGTTCAGGAGTGCATCCGCGGCTTTTTTTTGCGGGATACAAGCCTGATCGGGTCTGCGCTGCGCAGCTCGGCGTCTTTCACGAACTTCTGGAAATGTGTTGCCCGAACGGAACTGAATCGGACTTGTTAACTCAGTCCGGCGAGTTGGCTGAACTTGGCTTCGCAGGCGGGACAGATGCCGTGCGACAGCGTAGGCACTTGCTCCCGCTCGAACAGCTTGAGCTTGCGGAGCATCTCTTCCACTTCCATCCACACGCCGTCCACTCGTGCCTTGCCGCACCAACCGCACAAGCCAAGAGCGAAAGAGGCGCGCGGCGCCTCGCGCGACAGCAACGGGACGAGCTTACGCGGCTCTTCCCGCACCAGCGCGCAGGAAAACAGCACGGCATCGTCCGGCCTCGGCGCGACGGTCATGGTCATGTAGCGGCGAACCGTGGGGCCGTCGCAGCGGAAGGGAAGGGTCAGTTGAAGCTTCGTCTCGCGCACTCGCCGCAGCAGGCCGGTGTAGAGCATCCGAACTTCATTACCGGTAACGAATTCCCACCACGGACGCCCCAGTACCCGGCCGGCGCAGGCTTCTTCTCCCTCGTTCTCCAGGGCGAATGCATCCCAATTGTCGCTAACGGCGGAGATTACATTCGCCGAGTCTATTTCAAAGGTGTAGATAGTGCTGCTGCTTTCCATTGGCAACGGCGCCGGGAGACCGTAACGGCATACCGGCTTTCCAGGTTAAACTTCCCCAGCCGTGCCCCTACTTGTCGGGATCGGCTCCTTCCTTAACCCATTCGACGGCCACTTTAGTCCAGTCGCTGGTCTTGGAGGCGTCAATGTAGCGCTCGAAGGCGTAGATTCCGGATTGCTGGGCGAGGCGTTTGAACTGAAGCGTCGTCACGGCGTCGTTCAGAATGACGGCGGAACGCTGCATTCCCTTCGTCTTGTACAGGCCTTGACCTTGCACCATCACCGCCTGCGCGTCGGGCGAGAGCGGCTTAAGGGTCCGCATATCGATGATTACCCCGAATGGGGCTTGTGCCGACGACAGCGCCCGCTCCGACTCGGCCAACCATTTCTGCATTTCGGCCGCGTCGATCACCCCGCCAAAGGTCAGCAGAAATCCAGAGGTCTTCTTCTCGATGCTATACATGCACATTCCTCCTTTGCATACTCTTTGTCGGCAGCCGGCAACTAAATATTGAGTCAAGCCCGCCGCATTGCCGCTCCCGGCCCCGGCCTCGCGCGTGTGGTTTTGGTCCCGGCAGGGCCCATTGTGCTACACTTCGCCTGTCCACCCGCACCGGTAACAGGAGGAAGCCGCACATATGCCGCGTGTTGTTCACTTTGAAATTGCCGCCAAGGAACCCGAGCGCACGGCGGAGTTCTATTCCCACGTTTTCGGTTGGAAAGTCCTCAAATGGGAAGGCCCGCAGGAGTACTGGTCGGTTCAGACCGGCAGCGCCTCGCATCCCGGCATCGACGGTGGGATATCGAGCCCCAACGGCCTGTTTACGGGCTATGTGAACACCATTGAAGTCCCCGCGATTGACGATTACATCATCCTCATCAACAAAAGCGGCGGGAAGGTGCTGACAGACAAGATGACGGTGCCGGGCGTGGGCTTCCTGGCCTACTGCAAGGACCCCGAAGGCAACATCTTCGGCATTATCCAACCCGAGGAATCCCTGCCGGCGTAGCGCCTGAAATGGAAAGCGCCGCCAATGTAACCCCGAATTCCCATTCGGGGTCTCTTGCTTTTGCTTCGTAGCGCTATGCTTGAAACAAAAGACCCCGAATGGGAATTCGGGGTTACACCGCCCTGTAGCGAAAGCAATCCACGGTGTGATCGTTGACCATTCCGACGGCCTGCATGAAGGCGTAGCAGATGGTTGTGCCGACGAACTTGAAGCCGCGCTTCTTGAGATCCTTGCTCATCGCGTCGGATTCGGGCGTACTGGCGGGGATATCGCGCAGAACGTTCCAGCGGTTGACGATCGGCTTGCCGTTTACGAAGCGCCAGACATACGCG
>JAVEWL010000252.1:0-7507 GCA_034004565.1 FCB group bacterium
AATACGGTCGTCCGGGCGTACCGCGAGCTGGAAACGGCCGGACTGATACGCACGCGGCGCGGCTCGGGAACCTACGTGGCCGACGGGCAGTCGCCCTACTCCGACGACGAGCGCCGGCGCATCCTGGCGGAGCGGGCGGATGGCTTGATCGTCGAATCGCGCAATCTTGGATTCACATTTCCGCAGGTTATCGACCTGTTGGGGGAACGGAACGAGCAATTGAGCACGGATGGCGTGTCACAGCCTCAAGGGGAGGAGCAACGCAATGTCTAGTGTGATGCCGGAAAGTGTCATTGAAGTCGCCAATGTGTCGCGCTATTTCGGACGCAAGGCGGCGCTGCGCGACGTCTCGTTCCGGGTGCCGAAGGGGCTGGTGTTCGGCCTCGTGGGCGAGAACGGCGCGGGCAAGACCACGCTCATCCACCACCTGCTGGGAGCCTACGGGGCGCAGACGGGCTCGGTAAGGGTCTTCGGGCTTGACCCGACGCAGCATCCGGCCGAGGTGCTCTCGCGCGTGGGGTATCTGTCCGAGGATCGCGACATGCCGGGCTGGATGCGCGTGAACGAGCTGCTGCGCTACACGCAGGCGTTTTATCCCACGTGGGACGAGATCTACGCGGATTCCATGCGCGACGAGTTCGGGCTCTCCCCCACTGCGCGCGTGAAGCATTTGTCGCGCGGCGAGAAGGCGAAGCTGGGGCTGTTGCTGGCCCTGGCCTATCGCCCGGAATTGCTGCTGCTCGATGAGCCGTCGTCGGGCCTTGATGCGGTCGCGCGCAGAGACATCCTGGCGGCGGTGGTGAGGTCGGTGGCGGAGGAGGGGCGCACGGTGCTGTTCTCGTCGCACCTGCTGGACGAGGTGGAGCGGGTGGCGGATCACGTCGTGATGATCCACCAGGGCGCGGTGACGCTGGACATGAGCATGGACGAGTTGAAGACGGCGCACCGCAGCTACGTCGTGCGCTGGAAGACGCCGCCCACGCAGCCGAACGCGCTGCCCGGTGTCATCCGCCGCGAGGGCGACACGCGCGAGTGGAGCCTGCTGTGCGCGGGCGACGAGGCGAAGTTCCACGAAGCCGTGCGGCGCGCGGGTGGCGAAGTCGTTGAGTCAAGCGTACCCACGTTGGAGACCATCTTCGTATCGCGCGTAACGGCATAAGGGAGCCCCGTCGATGAATACGAAGAATCGCGCGCTCTTGTGGGAAGAGACCCGCGTCGGCGGGACCATCGCGCTGACCACGCTGGCCGGCGGGCTGGTGGGGATGCTGCCTTTTCTAGGCAATTATCGCAAAGTCACGGACGAAACACTGATTCTCTTCCCCACGCTTGGATTCTCGCTGCTTGCGGCGCTATTGCTGACCCTGAACACCGCCAATTCGGGCCACCTGATGGGCGGCTTCTCGCGGCGGATATTGCGGCTTCCGGTCGACATTTGGAGTACGGTGCTGATCATCCTGCTGTCGCGGCTGGCGGCGGTGCTGGTGGTGTCGGGATTGCTGGCGGCGGTTTCGTGGGGTTTGTTTGGATCGGGTCCCGGGGCCGACACGGTCCTGCTGCTGGGGATGGCGTACCTGCTGTTCCAGGTGCTGGACTGGCTGCGCGCCCCGGCCGCGCCGCTGGTTGTGATGATTATTGCGGCGCTGTTGCTGGTCTTGCTGATGCACGTGTCCGGGTTCAAGCCGGTGCCCGGTAGCATGCTGGACGCATCGCACCTGTTGCTTGCGTTTCCGCCCGCCGTGGGCCTGGCCTACGCGGCGTCGCTCGCGGCGGTCGGTTATACCCGACGGGGCGCGAAGCTGGCGTTGCCGGCAAAGCTCGTGCCAAGGGCGAAGACAGGAGTTGGCGGGGGTAAGCGCAGGAAAGCCTTTTCGACGCCAGCGGCGGCACAGTACTGGTTTGAGCGGCGGCACGCGGGGCTTCTTTTGCCGGTTGCGACGGTCATTTGCTGGATGCTTACTGTGGGCTTATATATCCTCGTTCGGCCTACGACCGCCGCCCGCGAAACCTTCACGCAGACGACCTTTCTGCTGGAAGTGGCGCCTTTCTTCGCATTGGTCGGCGCGGCCATCGTGTGGCACCTTCGCGTGGACCGAATCCAGTTCTGGCGCCGCAGCCGGCCCGCGTCGTACTTCCTTCGGTTACCGGTTGAGCCCGTGGACCTCGTTCGCGCGCGCATCGCGATAAGCGCCCTGACCTTCGTCACGGTGTGGCTTATTGCGTCGCTTGTGGTCCGTTTGAACTTTATGAATCCCCTCCTTCTGGATCTGCTTCAATCGGCAATGGCCAACGGGGAGATTACTGGCAGGGAAGCCACGGCGCTTATCATCAGCCTTCCGCTTTTGCTTGGACTCCTGGGATGGATAGCGGCACATGTCCCGTGGAAGCTCCTCGCATTGGAGTTTTTTCTGGGCTTTACGATATCCGCATTTCACGAACTGCACATGCTGCGGTTCATACTTTACCCGCTTGGGGTGCTAATGATTGCCCTGCCGCTTGGGTGGTTTGGAGCACAGCTTGGTCGCGCCTGGCGCAAAGGCCTGCTTCCCGGATGGTCGCTGTTTGCCTGCCTGCTCTTGTGGCTGGCCGTTGGCTTTGCGATTTTCCCGTACGGATTCCTGAACCTGCCCCCGCACCCGGCCATCATGGGCCTTGCGACGGCGTCGATTGCGGCGCTGGTGGTGATGCCCTTTCCCAAGCTGCTGCTTGCCGCGCCGGGACACTTGGTCGGTGAGCGCACGGGTAAGATCTTTGCCGCACGCCCGGGAAAAGGCTTTACCGCGCGCAGGGGGCTGGGCCTGGCCGTGTTGCTGGCCGTATTTCTGAGCATCGCTTGGGTACGTGCAATTGCAGAACCGACGGCATTGGCCAAGCTGCGCGCGGAAGGCATTCCCACAAGCTACGCCGAACTTGAAGCATCATATTCATCAGTACCGGCCGCATCCAACCGCGCCGAACGCTACCTGAGCCTCACGCGTGAATTGAGGAAGGCCCAAGATAAATGGTGGACCGAACGCACAAGACGAATAGCCTCCAGACCGCACGACGGAGGAGATTTCGCGGCCAAAGGGCTCGTCCACATTGGCAGCATTGAGCGGTTGAACAACGCGGAGCCCATTCCGCAGCAAGTGTGGGAAGACACTGAGTACTACTGGCAGTACGTGGGAGTGCCCATCACCAGCAAGCTGCACGCCGTTGCGGATTCGAGATTGGGTGGCAGCCGCTATCCGTTTCACGCCGGCTTTCCGCGGAACGGAAGACAACAAGATAACATCCCGTTCGGGGAACTAATTCATCTGCTCCGTCTCAAGACACTTGTGGCTGCTGTGGATGACCGCCCCGAAGACGTATCGTCTTCACTGACAGACTTGATCGCACTGTCTGACTCTCTGCGAGACTATCCGGGCTTCGTCGGCCAATCGTTTCGCGAAGGGTGCTACAGGGCCGTTCGCGAATCTCTGGAAAGCGCAATCAACAGGCAAATCTTCGCCGATAAAGATCTCCATCGTTTCCAGTCAATCGTTCACCTGGCGATTCCTCCTTATGCCAACTTTGGCATGTTAGCAGCCACACGCAACGAGTCCTTGGCGTCCGCACTGGAGAGAATTCACACGCTCAAATACACGGCGTTCTTCTTCACGTATGCGCCGGACGACGCGGAGGGTCCGCTCGAAGACTTAATGGAGGCAGGGCTCTCACCCGCGCTGGACCTCCTTGGATGGAGAAACGTGGCGTACCTTCAAATTGCGCGCAGCTATTCCGGGCAGGCGCGACTGTCCGCCGAACAAAGGAGGTTGGGGTATTTGCCCAAATTGACTCACCGGGAGAGAATGTACGAGCCCGCCTCACTGTTGCCGCCAACTTGGCAACACATGTCCTACATTTCAGCCTTTGATTTCTCCATGGAATGGCAAGCCCAGACGAACCTGAGCCTTGCGGAAACGGGAATAGCCGTCGAACGATACCGCCAGGCAAACGGATCGCTGCCGGAGAATCTCGCGCAACTAGTGCCGGCGTTCATCGATCGCGTGCCGTTGGATCCCTTCAACGAAGGCGCGCCATTTCATTATCGCGTCCGCGAGGATGGTGGATACCTGATTTACAGCTTCGGCTGGAACCGCGCCGACGACAACGGCAATCCTCAACAAGATTACTGCTTTGCCGTCAACTCGCTCGCCCTGCGCGCGCGACCACAGATTGCGACACAGACGGAAGAGGCACCGGCACAGAGTGCGTGACGTGTATCAACACCGTTGGGCGTCTCAGCAACGCGCGCAACGGCATAGGGGATTTTTCACTATGAAAACCAAAGTACTCGCCCTGCTGTGGGAGGAGACGCGGGTTGGTGGCGCGATTGCGCTGACGGCGTTGTTTGGCGGGCTTGTCACGCTGCTCATGCTTGCCGCAAACCTCACCTCGCGCGGCGGCAGTCCGGGCAGTGACCCGTTTCCTCTGCTGGCAACCCTGGCCTTTCCTTTGATGACGGTGTTACTGCTTACGTTGAACACGGCGAATTCCGGGCACCTCATCGGGGGGTTCTCGCGGCGCATCCTTCGTCTGCCGGTCGAGACGTGGAGCACGGTGCTGGTCATCCTGCTGACGCGCCTGCTCACGGTGTTGCTGGTCAGCGGCATCATGGTGGGGGCGGCGTGGGGGTTGTTTGGCGAGGGGCCCGGCGCGGACACGATTCTGCTGCTGGGGTTGGCGTACTTATTCATCCAGGTCCTGGACTGGCTGCGCGATGCCGCGCTGCACATCGTGGTGCCGGTGATTGCCCTGCTCGGGCTCTTTCTCCTGCTGAATCTTCACCAGCTTCCTCTGCTTCTCGCTCCGGATGACGGCACGGGGTGGAATCCTGCCCTCCTTGCGCTGGCGTTCCTGCCGGCCGTAGTCCTGGCCTATGGGATTTCGGTGGCCGCGGTGCATTACGCGCGGCGCGGCGCCAAGCTCGACCTGCTGGCCCCCTTCTCCGGCGTTGCCCTCCCGAGCCTTCGCGGGCACGCGGCCGCTAAACCCTTCGCCTCGCCGCTTGGCGCGCACGTGTGGTACGAACTGCGGCGCGCGGGCCTGTTCCTGCCCATCGTTACTGTCCTGTTCTGGATAGCGTTTGTCGGACTTGATTGGCTGATCGTTTGGAACAGCGGCGACTCGTCTCTACGCAGCAAGCCGACCATGATGTACGAACTCGTGCCCATCTTCGCATTCCTGTTCGCCGCCATGGCCTGGAACCTTCGGATGAACAGGATTCCATCCCGGCGGAAGAATCGGCCCGGCACGTACCTTCTGCGCCTGCCCGTGGCACCGATTGACCTGGCCCGCGCGCGGGTTATTGCGGCCTTCGTGAACTTTGCGGCCGTGTTTGCCGTGGTGGCCGTGGTCAGCAGGCTTGCCTTCCTATACATCGACCACGGCATCATTCTGTGGTTCCTGCGGGAAGCCTACGCGAATGGCGAAATCAGCGGCCTGGAGATTGCAGGGCTGATTATCGGCGCGCCGCTGATCGTGGGTCTCGTCGCGTGGAACCTGATGCACCTGCCCGGACGATTCATCATCGCGGAAACGCTCCTCGCGGTCGCCTTTGCGTTTTATTCGCAAACGCACACGGACGAAATCTTCCTGTTCCTGCTTGCCTGCGTGACTGTCTTCCTTCCCATCGGCTGGTTTGTGAAGGTTTGCGTCGAGGCGTTCCGAAGCGGCCGGTTGCCTGCGGGTTCGCTCGGGGCCTGCCTGCTGCTGTGGGCGGCGACCGGGCTGGCGATCTTTCCCTACAAGACAACGTCGTTCGCGGATCATCTGTGGCTGTCCATCGCCGGTTGCGCCGCGGTTGCGGTCCTGCCCGTATTTGCATTCGTGCACGGCCTGCTGCGCCTGCCCGGACACCCTTCGGCCGGAACCCTATCTTCGCGCGGGTCGGCCGGCCGACGCGCCGCAGGCCTGGGCCTGTTGACCGCGACGTTGCTCATGGTGGCGCTCGTCAGGGGAACGGCGGAACCGGTGTACAAGGCCAAGATGCACGCGGAAGGTCTCCCGGCGACCTACGACGAATTGAAGGCGCTGTATCCGCCCGTACCGAAAGAAGAGAATTTGGCCGAGCGCTACCTTAAGTCAGGCACGACGCTCGAAACGCTCGCCGGTCGCTGGACAAGTGAGACCGTTGCTCGGGAGAACGACCCGAATATGGCTCCCGGCGCAGCCGCGATGGAATACGCGAGCGAAGTGATACTCGTCGGCGACGCCGATTACAACGACACGGAGCCGATTCCTCGAACGATCTGGGACAGAACTTTGGACTACTGGGACAAGGTTGGCGCACCTGTTTCGGAAGAGCTTCACGCGGCGGCAAGGTCGGGGCTGACCCAGAGCCGGTATCCTTTCAATCTCGACGATGGTGGCTACGTCTCGCTTGACCACCTTCAGTATGTCGCAAAGCTCTCCACCCATTTGCATCTCAAGGCAATCGTGAGCGCCATCGACGGCCGGGCGGAAGAAATCGCGACCGCACTCCGGGATCTGTTCCCGCTCGCGGAGTCCTTGAAGGACGAACCATTCCTGATTTCGCAGTTCAGACGGTTCGGCACCCTTGAAAGAGTTCCGCTCGCCCTGCAAGACGCCCTGAGCCGCAAGGTGTTTACCGATCCGGAACTGGCTGAATTCATGTCGATTCTCGTGCAGAATCAGCCCAGGTTGGCGGAAGAGCCGTTGGGCCGACGGGCGCTGCTGGGGGAAATGCTTCTGTACATGAAATGGAGCGAAGAGTTGATGCGCTCCGGAATGACAGACCCTCGCGAAGTGAAGTCGCTCGGCTCCCTCCCCAATTCTTCCAGGGTGGCCTTCAGCATGTTGACGCCCGTCGCAGAAGGGCTCGGCTGGAACACGATGGAGCGCACGGTCAACCTCAGGACCTACTTCCTGAGTATGGAAGATTATCGTCGGAACAGGCAGCGGGGCTATATCGAGAAGAATGATAACGAGGACGAAATTTGGACCGATCATCTCTTCACCCATGCGCCGATAAGCTCCATCCGCGGGGGATCGGTTTGGAGCACGCGGTCTGAATGGCAGATGGCCGCGCGATTTGATTTGGCGCGCGCGGCCTTGGCCGTCGAGCGCTACCGGCTCGCCAACGGACGCCTTCCGGGCGGCCTTGAGGACCTCGTGCCGCAGTATCTCGAGCGCGTGCCGCTTGACCCGTACCGCGAGAATGCGCCGTTGTCGTACCGCAGCGGCGAGAACGGCGGCTATACCGTCTACAGTTTCGGAAGCGATTGGGAGGATGACGGGGGCGAGTTCATCAAACCGTCGCAGGACATCTGTTTTAATGTGCCGTCCCTGGAGTTGCGGACGCGCCCGCAGGTTCAGTAGGGCGAATGCCCGGAAAACGGGGACTGTTCCACTTTTGGCAAGCTCAAGGCCTACCTGCGGAGCCCCCAACTTGCTTTTACCCTCACAGTCAACCAGCCCCACCAATCAAAAGTGGAAACTGTCCCCGCTTTCCGCCAAACAGAATGGG
>JAVEWL010000253.1:0-7491 GCA_034004565.1 FCB group bacterium
GGATGATTCGGATGATTTGACGCGTGTTGTCGATTTCGTGGCTTGCGGCGCCGGTGATGTCAGCGCCGACGCAGGGTTTGCCTTCGGGATGGCGCAGGCGCAGGACGATGGCCTTGGGCGCGAGGCGCGTGGGCGGCGTGATGGTGGCCTCGATGGCGCCCTGCGCGACGTGCGAGGTGATCGCGAAGTCGACGTTGCCGAAGAGCGTGGGCGCCTGCGACGCGGCGACGCGCATTCCGTCCTTGAGCCACTGGTCGGTCACGAAGGGCGCGAGCCAGAGCTCGTCGCCGCGCTCCATCACGAGCATGAGGCGCGACTGGTACAGGAAGTAACCGGTCTCGTGGGTCTTGTTGTACGCGCCGTTCATGAAGTGCTCCCAGAGGGAGAGGTCTTCACGGTTAAGCAGCGACATGACCGAGTTGAAGTACGTGCGGATGAAGGGTTTCACGTCGTCGCGCATCGCGGAAATCTCTGCATTGCGCGCGTAGTAGGGCTGCACCTTTGCGAAGCCGCCGAGGCTGAACCAGTCCGCCTGCGATTCCTTCGCGGGATAGTAGAACCAGCCTTCGCGGAGAAACTGCACGTCTTCCATGTGGTTCATCATCCAGTCAACCTTGGGGCTGTCGGCAGGGAGGATGCCCATGGGCACGAGGTGGTGGCTGCCGAGCTCGACGTCGTAGCACCAACTGCGGCCGGCGTCCTCGCCCTTGTAGAAGCTCTCGATCGGCGCGGGGGAGAAGACGTGCACCGGGTACTCGGGTACCCACGAGCCGTCGCGCAACGCGAAGACCGGCGCGCGCGATTGCACCCACTCGTACGAATTCAGGATGTCGCCGCGATAGGCCTCGGCATCCGCGAGCATCTCTTCCGCGCCGGGCCAGCCGATGTCCGACAACGCCGTAGCGGCCGAGCGCAGGCCCGCGCAGTAGTAGCCGTTCAGGTAGAAGTAGTAGGCGTATACGCCCCAGTCCGCGCCGACACCCGGGGGCATCAGGCCGTATTCGGGGGCCTTTACGCCGTTGGCGTCGATGTGCTTGGTCTTGGCGCGCTGCTCCATGATCCACCGGCAGACGCGCTCGACCTTCGGGGCGAAGTTGCGCAGCCAGTCCTTGTCGCGCGTGAGTTCGTAGTACTCGCCGAGGGTCCAGAGGTGCCAGCCCGTGCCCATGACGGTGTAGCCGGTGGTGAGGAAGCCTTCGTCGTTATAGCGCGCGATGAAGTATTCGAGGCCGCGCTTCGTGTAGTCGAGTTGTCCCATGAACTGCATGCCGCGCAGGAGGGAGTTGGCTTCGCTCTCGAGCGGGCCGTAGTACCACGAGGCGATCCAGGGCGCGATGTTCTCGCCATTTTCGTTGCGCGCGGCGAGGAGGCAGTGCACCTGCGACGCCGGGACGAGGTTGTTGAAGAGCGGGTCCGGAAGCTCGACGCGCATCGCGTCCTTCATCACCGCTTCCCAGTAAGCCTGTGTCGTCGCGGCCAGTTCTTCCGAAGCGGAGGCCTGGGGCAGATCGGCGAGGGCGGCCTGTTCCCAGCGGGGGAGATAGGCCACGCAGTTTGCCTTTGCGCCCGCGTCAAGGCGGCCGGTGATGCGCACGTTGCCGCCTTCCACGGCGAGGGTCAATGGCGCGGCCACGCGGCACACGGCCATGAGCTTGCCGTTCTTGTTGACCACGGCGTCCTGACCGTTCATCGAGACCTCGGCGACGATGCCCTCGGGCGCATCGGCCTTCCACGCGAGCGTCAAGGCCGCATCCGCCGGGGCGGTGCCGGGATTCTCGACCGTGAATTCCGCAACGCCGAGGGGACGGTCGCGGCGCCAGACGGGCGCATCGGCCGCGGGCGCCTGGGCGTCGAACGGCGCCACAAAGGTGCGCTGTTGATAGCGGATACCGTGGTTGACAAGGGTGGCGACCTGGATGGGAATCCAGCCGCCCTGCATGACGCGCTGGACCGATTCGTGCTCGCCTTGTCCAAACTGCGGATTCATCTCGCAGGTATAGGGCTTCTGGAACATGGATTCGAAATGGTTATAGACCTCGGGGTTGTCGTCGAAGGTGGTCTTGCCTTCGCGCTCGACGATGAACTTGCGGTTGTCGTTGGCGAGCGAGAGCATCGTGGGGCCGAGGTCCGCGTCGGGACGGTGCGTGTGGCTCATCGCCTGCTCGACCGTCTGGTCGGGCATCGTGCGCACTTCTTCGAGGATGGTTTTCTTGTCGGCGATGGACTGTTTATATGCCGCGAGATCCTGCGTGACGGGTTCCTTCGCGACGAAGAGGCCGGCGTGCTCGACGTAGACGCAGCCCTTCTCCATCACGTCGTCCACGGCGACGCCGAACGCGCCCTGCGGCAGCGTGAAGCGCAGCACGGTGCGGTCGGCCGCATTCCAGGGACGCGCCTGGGTGTAGCGCACCTGCAGGTGCAGCGGTTGATTGAGCGGGAACGTCAGGCCGAGGGGTTGCGCCGGGTCCGTGAGCACGCCGTTGTACATTGCGAGCGTGCCGTTGCCATTTGCGGCGGATTCGTCGACCTGGATGAGCAGATCGGCGGTCTTCCACGCGCTGGCGGTGTAGGCGGCGATGTCCTTGACCACCACTTCCTTGGCTGACGGGAAGATCCAGCGGACCTTGAGCGCGCCCGACTTGCCTTCCGTGATCTTTCCCCATTCGGGTATGAACGACCAGCGGTTGTCCTTCATGGTTACGCGCATGGGCATCGTGACCCAGTGTCCCTGCCAGCGCGAACCGCCCTGGGCCACGCCTTCCCATTCCATGGTCCAGAATTGGATTTCGAAACCTTCGGGCGCGGCGTCCGGCGAGGCGAACTCGAGTTCGAGGGAGGTGAGGCGGCGGCGTTCGAGCCATTGGAGGCCGATGCAGCCTTTCCCATTCTGTACGGGTACCTTGTAACCGTCGGCTTGCCGGGTGATTTCGGTGGAAAGGAACAGGTCCTCGGCGGGCATGGTCTGGAGCCGCGTGGCCTTGGTGCCTTCCATGCGGTCGGGGTCCCACGAGGCGACTTGCGCGAAGGGCGCGACGTTTACGCGCTCCAACGCGCCGCCTGCGGCCATCGCATTGGGATCCGGCACGAGATTGAAGTTCGCCCAGTTCGCGGCGTCGCAGGTGATGCCGTCGCCGGCGTCGGTGGTGATGAGTTGCAGCTCCTGCGCGCCCTGCAACGAAATGCTGACGGGCTTGGCGGGGTCGCCGTCCTTCATGACGCCGCTCGAAAAAACTTCCTTGCCGTCGACCAAAACTTTGAATTCGACGGTGCCCGCCGGGTTGCCCTGAACCTGCACGCCGACCTCCGCTTCCAGTTTGAGGAAGCCGCCGCCGAGTTCGAAGATGGTTTCGGAGGGCGCGTGCATGCCGAGTCCTTTCTGATAGGTCTTGCCGGCGATCTTCAGGGGCGGGGCGGGCGTGTTGTCCGCATGCACGGCCCCGTTCTGGGTGAGCTTTCCCCAGACCTGGGTGTGGAAGGCCATGCGGTCCATGACGTCCTCCGCATGGGCCAGGGTGGGTGCGAGAAGCGCGAGGGCCAGTATGATTCTGGCCCAGCCGTGACTGCGTGTATTGCTGGTCATAGGAAATGCTCCCGTAGGTCCATGCCTGCGCCGTGAGGTACCGTGGTGTAGTGAAGCATATGCCCCTGCGCTTTGGAATGGAAGAATCCGGCGCAGGGCTGGACTTTTTTGCGGGTGGGGCCTAAGATAAGTGCAAGGTGTGGGGAATGGGTCGTATGGGTCTTATAGGTCTTCTGGGCCTTATGGGAACCCATAAGGCCTATATGACCCATACGACCTATAAGACCCATTGGTTGGGTGATTAATCATGCGCAATGTGCTGCGGACCGTTCTTTCCGAGGATGTAAAAAAGATCTTTGACGAGTTCAGCCAGTGTTTCGGCGTGCGGATTGTGTTCTACAACGCCGACGGGGAGCTGTTGACCGAGGGGCAGGATTGTCCGGACTGCGAGTACTGCCGGCTGGTGCAGCAGAAGCTGTACGGGGAGCAGCCATGTCAGGAGATGAACGCGAGCGGTCGCGCGGCGGCGTCGAGCAAGACGATGGTGCGCTACCAGTGCCACGCGGGGTTGCTGGAGGTCGTGGTGCCTGTGGTGATGGACGGGCATGTGCTGGGGTACGCGATGATCGGGCAGTTGCGGCTCAGCCCGCAGATGCCTGCGCCGGTGGCGCGCAGTTGGTCCACGCAATACG
This sequence comes from FCB group bacterium, assembly GCA_034004565.1. Taxonomy (GTDB): domain Bacteria; phylum Hydrogenedentota; class Hydrogenedentia; order Hydrogenedentales; family SLHB01; genus JAVEWL01. Next base: position 4,213 of record JAVEWL010000253.1, read on the forward strand.
CCGACGACGCGCTGATAAACGCGTATCGCGCGTTGCCGCTGCTTTCGAAGGAGCGGCTGGACGCGGTGTTGGGATTCTTCGGGATCCTGATTGAACATATTGTTGCGAAGCAGATGGTGTTTGTGCAGGGCGACCCGGACTTGAGCGCGGTGCTGACGTACATGCGCGAGAATGTGCGGGAGCCGTTGACGTTGACGCAGGCGGCGGAGCATGTGGGGCGTAGTCCGTTCTCGTTGTCGCATGCGTTTGCAAAGCACTTGGGCCAGTCGTTCAAACAGACACTGATTGAGATGAAGCTCTCGCGCGCGGAGGAGCTGATGCAGTCGGACCCGCGGATGACGGTGACGCGCGCGGCGGAGGAAGTGGGGTACCTGGACCCGTATTACTTCTGCCGGTTGTATAAGAAGTATCGGGGGAGTCCGCCGAGCAGCTTCTTGCAGTCTCAGCGCCAGCGCGCGTTGTTACGGGAACAGTAGACGGTTTGATGTAACCCCGAATTCCCATTCGGGGTATTGGGACAACCAAAACGCTTCTAAGAAAGGGCAAAGACCCCGAATGGGAATTCGGGGTTACATTTGATTTGCGCTTGCCGGGATCTCGTGGTAAAATGATCTCAATTAACCGGGAAACAGGTGATTATGAATTCGACGCAAACACTGGGCTTGTTGCTTACGCTCCTCCTTACGGAGGGGAGCGGGTCCGTGTTGCCTCGAATGACGTAGACGACAACCCGAAAGGGTAGCAGGAAATATAGAGGCCGCGGGCCCCGCAAAGGGTTCGCGGCCTTTCTGCATTTCCACGACCGGTCGCCTCGCGCGGCTATGGCGGAAACGCCAATCGAGAGGAGGTGGTGTCATATGGATTCGGGGCTTGCTGGGCTTCAATCCGAGCGCTCGGTCCTTTGCGCGAACGGTGTGATTAAACGGAAACCGATTTCATGCAAAGGAGAAGCATCATGGACAGACGAGTGCGCATTTTCGATACCACCCTGCGGGACGGCGAACAAACTCCAGGCGTACACCTGACGGCGGACCGCAAGGTCGAGCTGGCCGCGCGGATCGAGGCGTATGGCGTGGCGGCGATCGAGGCGGGGTTCCCCGCGTCGTCGCCGGGCGAAATGGATGCGGTGTCGCGCGTGGCGCGGGCGGTGACGCGCTGCGAGGTGGCGGCGCTGGCGCGTTGCGTGGCGGGCGACGTCGATGCGGCCGCGCGGGCCGTCGAACCGGCGGTGTCGCCGGTTATTCACGTGTTCCTGGGGACTTCCGACATCCACCTGGGCGCCAAGCTCGGCATGACGCGTCCGGAGGCGGTCCGGGCGATCGGGCGGGCCGTGACGCGGGCGGCGCTGACAGGTGCGGCGGTGCAGTTCAGCGCGGAGGATGCCACGCGGAGCGACTGGCATTTCCTGCGACAATGCGTCGACACGGCGATAGGCTGCGGCGCGACGCGGATCAATATCCCGGACACGGTCGGCTGTGCGCTGCCGGAGGAATACGGGGCGCTGATCCGGCGGGTGGTCCAGGTCGCGGGGTCCAACGTTATTGTTTCCGCGCATTGCCACAACGACATGGGCCTTGCCACGGCGAACTCGGTCGCGGCGGTGCAGGCCGGCGCGGACCAGGTCGAGGTGACCGTCAACGGTATCGGGGAGCGCGCGGGCAACGCGGCGTCCGAAGAAGTGGCCGTGGTACTGGCGCTGAAGAAGATTGCGGAGACCGGCGTCGACCTGCGGCGGGTTACGGCGTTGAGCCGCGAGGTGGGGGAGGCGACGGGTGTCGTCGTGCAGCCTAACCGGGCCATTGTCGGCGACAATGCTTTCGCGCACAGTTCGGGGATCCACCAGGACGGCATCCTGAAAGACGCGTCGAACTACGAGTTCGTGTCGCCTGCGCTGGTGGGGGCAGCGGGGCATCGGTTTGTGTTGACCGCGCGCTCGGGCCGCAGTGCGATCGTGCACGAGGCGCGCGAGATGGGTTTTCGCCTGAGCCCTGACGCGGCCGAGGCGGTTTACGTGGCTTTTGTGGCCGAGGCGGAGCGGTCCGCGGGGGCGGTATCGCGCGAGACGCTGGCGGCTATCGTGGAAGAAACTTGCCGCGGCGTATCGCACGAGGATGTGCTGACTGTGTAGGCGTAGCGATGTAACGTTAGCTCCGGGTCGGTCTTCCGTAACTCACCTTTCGAAGGGTAGTTCTTGGATTGGCTGAAGACTCCCATTCGGAGATGGGAGCTACGTAGAGACCAACCTGGAGGTCAGCGTTACTGAAGACCGTCTTGGAGGGAAATGTGCAATTTGCGCAATTTCGCGTGGGTCTGGTACAGTTTCGACGGTCCGATCCGGGCCGTCGAGGCTGTATTGTTTGGCATTTGCCTCAACTATCTTCCATGGGAACTCCCGGAGGTCTGCCAAAAGGCTTCCTTACCGTGAAGAGCACCAACTACCATGTCACTACCCGCCACACAACAAAACTCCGTCGATAAGTACCTTGAGGACATTTCGGCCCAGCTTGGTCATTTGCCCCCGCAGGCGCGTCACGAGGAACTCGTACGCATCCGGCTGCGCATCGAAGAAGACATGCGCCGGATGGAGCGCACCCCGCCGCCGCGCTTCAAGGCCGTGCCGCGGCCCTGGTCGCTTGCTCCGCAGGAGGCGGCCTGGCTGGGCGTCTGCGCGGGGATTGCCGAGCATCTTGGCGTCGAGGCCCTTCACGTCCGGATGGCCGCGCTGGCGCTGGGGCTTCTCACGGGGCCGTTTGCCTTGCTGGCGTATCTGGTCGCGTACGGCCTGCTCAGCGTGAACACGCCGGACGACGTGCTGCAGCGGCCGGACGGTTGGCGCGCGATGGGTGCGGTCGCATCGGTGACGGCGAGCGCGGTGCTCCTTTTCGTGCTGGCGCAGGCGCTGATCATGATGATTCTGCGCGGTCACGGGTATCTGCTGAGTCCGGCTGTCGTGGCGGTGCCGCATCCCTGGGACTGGTTCACCCAGACGGGCAGTACGCTGCTGTTCTGGACGGTGCTGTGGTCCGCACCGCTAGCGGTGCTGGGCGCATTGCCTCTCGCGGGGCAGTGGGACAGCACCTTGCGCAAGGTCGCTCATGCGGTCGTCGCGGTGATGGGTATTGCTGCGGCGTTCGGCGTGGCGTGCCTGCTGGTTGGGGCGATGATGCAGGTGCTGCCGTCGACGCTTGGGGTCGTTATCGCGCCGGGGAAGTGAGACTGGATGCGGAAAGCGGGGACAGTTTCGAATGGCGCTTACTTAATGTAACGCTGACCTCCAGG
>JAVEWL010000254.1:0-7489 GCA_034004565.1 FCB group bacterium
CGCACTCCTCAACCACTACAAGGAATAGCCAGCATCAAAAAGAACCGCAAGAGCAAGACAACCACGAATAAGACGAATGACTTGGAGCAGCTTACGCCGCAACCAAAGGGAGTGGCGGCTGTAGGTGGCGGTTGAGAAGTAAAGCATGGCGTCCTTTCCTTGGATAAAGTCCCCAACACGAGGAAAGGAAAAGATGCCATTGCCCCCATTCTATCAGGAGCGCATTGTCGGTGTCCTCGAAGGCTTGGATCGCATTCGCTTTCGCGGCACGGACCGGATGTTGAGCAACACCCGAGGGTTTATTCAGGCCCTGCGGATCATGGACGTATGGCTTAAAGACTTTGGCGACTGGGCCGACCGGACCACCCGGCGCTTGCGCCAACAATGTGCCGAGCAGACCCAACGCCTGGGCATCCCCACCGTCTATTTGAACGCGGGCCGCCACGACAAGGAGGCCTTGGCCCGCCGCAGCCTCCTCGAGCACGGCACTGCCCCGGACGGCTCCATCGTCCAACTGAGCGCCGTGGAAGCGTGCGTGGCCCCCAGCGTCTACGCCAACCGCGCCACCAAGCGCCTCGAGGTGCAGGTTCGCCCGCGCCGCTGTGTCTTTCTCTACCACTATTTCGATCACCCCCAGGTGGGCTTTGGCCACGTGCGCCTGCAAACCTGGGCGCCCTACACGGTCAACATCTGCCTGAACGGCCGGCACTGGCTCGAAAAGCAGTTGCAGGCCGAGGGCATCGCCTACCACAAAGTGGGCAACTGCTTTCCCTTCATCAAAGACCTCGACCGGGCCCAGGCGCTGCTCACCGAGCAGTTCAGCACCCACTGGCCCAAGCCACCCGCCGTATCGGTTTGCTGCGCGCCCACGGGTTGGTGCGCAAGGTTCCCAAGGAGAACCGCTACGTCTTAACCGAGCAAGGCCAAACCTTCGCCACTGCCCTGCTTGTCGCTTCAAACGTTCGTATCTCACAACTTACAAAATGCGCGGCATAAACTTCTGCGCAAGAAAACAAGATTCTGGTGGGTAGTAACACGAATGGAATCTGGGGTTGCCTGCGGCGCTGTGGCCAGCACTTGCTTTTGGTTTCTCCCATCCTTTCCATGACTTTCATAACTCCCATGAGTCTTATGGGTCTTATGGGTCTTATGGGAAGTATGGGAGCAATGGGAAGCTTATCCTCTTCACAATCTTCTTAATCCTGTCGAGGCTCTTGCGGTTCATGAGATTGCTTCGTCGGCGTGGGGCGCCTCCTCGCAATGACGAAGCACCCCCAAACGAGTTTGGGGGTGCCGCGGAGCGTGTGATTTAGACCGAGAGCATTTTCGCGAGTTTGCAGAGGGACGGGTTGAACTGGGTGCGCTTTTCCCAGGCGTCGGAGAGGGGGCATAATATCGCCTCGTCGCCGCGCAGGCCGGCCATCTTGCCCGTTTCGCCCTCGATGAGGGCTTCGACGGCGCGCGCGCCCAGCCGGCTCGCGAGGATGCGGTCGGAGGCCGTGGGCGAACCGCCGCGCTGTAAATGCCCGATGATCGCGACGCGGTAGTCCGTGCATCCGGTGAATTCACCGACCTTGTGCGCGATGTCGATTGCCCGGCCGGCCTCGTCGCCTTCGGCCACGACCACGATGCTCGAGGTCTTGCCGCGGGCCTTGCCTGCGGCGAGGCTTTTCGCGAGTTCCTCGAGATTGGTCTCGGTTTCGGGGACGAGGATTTCTTCGGCGCCGCCGGCGAGTCCGCTCATCATGGCGATGTAGCCGCTGCGGCGTCCCATGACTTCGATGAAAAAGACGCGGTCGTGGGATTCGGCGGTGTCGCGGATGCGGTCGATGGCTTCGAGGGCGATGTTGAGGGCGGTGTCGTAGCCGATGGTGTAATCGGTGCCGCCGATGTCGTTGTCGATGGTGCCGGGCACGCCGATGCAGCGGATGCCGTGCTCGGCGTGGAGGGCTTGGGCGCCCCGGTAGGTGCCGTCGCCGCCGATGGCGACGAGTCCTTCGATGCCGTGCCGGGCGAGTTGGGCGGCGGCCTGGTTGCGGCCTTCGACGTCGAAGAAGGCCTTGCAGCGGGCGGTCTTGAGGATGGTGCCGCCGCGGTTGATGATGCCGCCGACGTCGCGGGCGCCCATCTCGCGCATTTGCCCGTCGATGAGTCCCTGGTAGCCGCGCTCGATGCCGAATACCTTGACGCCGTGATAGGAAGCGGTGCGCACGACGGCACGGATGGCCGCGTTCATGCCGGGCGAATCCCCGCCGCTCGTGAGCACTCCGATGGTTTTCATGGTTCGATCTCCCCTATACCTGAACTGGAATGGCAATTGTGGCAGATTTGGGCGGGGCAAGAAAAGGGGGAAGAGGGAAGAGAGAATTCTGAATTGTGAATCCTGAATTATGAGTTATGAATGAAGAGCGCCCCCTCACCCCTGCCCTCTCCCCCGATGGGGGAGAGGGGGAAAGACTGCCACAGCGCGTGGTTTATCCCCCTCTCCCCCACCGGGGGAGAGGGTCGGGGTGAGGGGGTGTTCCTCTATCTAATCTATCCTGTCTCAAATTGGCATTCGGCGGGGGTATTGCGCATAATCGTTGGTATTTCCAACGCGGTTCCTGACCGCTTCTTTCCACTTTGACGCAGGGAGACTCGCAGCATGGCGGACAGCATTCAAATCCCGGGTGAAACCCTTTCGAACGAGTACCGCAGCCGTCTGGACGCCGTGGTGGGTCGAGGCCAGAGCACGTATACGTCGACGCAGATTGTCGTTGAGCAGGTGCGCGGGTCGCGGCTGTGGACGATGGACGGCCGCGAGCTGATCGATTTCACGTCGGGGGTGCTGGTGTCGAACCTGGGGTATGCGCATCCGCGGTTTGAGGAACTGTACGAAACCTACGTGGCGGGGTTGCCGCGCAACGGGTACAACATGGTGACGTCGGTGCTGGTCGAGGCGAGCGAGCGGCTCGTGGCGAGCATGGGTATGCCGAAGCTGGCGAAGTGCATGTGGGCGGCGAGCGGGTCGGAGGGGATCCAGAAGGCGATGTGGATGGCGCTGCACCTGCATCCGGAGCGCTCGATCCTGGTCGCGACGCGCGGCGGGTTTCACGGCAAGAAGGGTCTTGCGGGCGACGTGTCGGGCGAGAAGAGCGTCAACCCGAACGTGCGGTTTATCTCGTTTCCGATGGGCGACGACAAGCCGCAGTCTTTTTACGAGGCCGAGCTGGATGCGTTGGCCGCCGAGTTTCCGGGAAAGATTGCACTGCTCATCACGGAGCCGTATCTTGGGGCGCGCGGGTCGTATCATCCGCCGAAGTGGTATCACAAGATGCTGCAGGCCTGGTGCGAGAAGCACGATATTCCGTTTATTTTTGACGAGGTGCAGTCCTGCTTCGGGCGCACGGGCGAGATGTATGCGTTTGAGACGTACGGCGTGCAGCCCGACCTGGTGGTGTTGGGCAAGGGGCTGGCGAGCGGCGTGCCCGCGGCGGCCGTGGTGGGGCGGGCCGACCTGGTCGATTCGCTGAACTACGGCGAGGGCTCCGATACGTTCAGCGCAACGCCGGCGGCTTGCGCCGCGGTGTGCGCGACGTTGCAGGTGTTCCAGGAAGAGCGCATCGTCGATCACTGCAAGGCCATGGCGGAGAAGATTCGCGCGGGCTTCGAGGCGCTTCAGCAGGAGTTTCCTTTTATTCGCGCGATCCGGGGCGAGGGGTTGGTATACGGCATCGAGATTACGGATGCCGCGACGGCGAACCGCTGCGTGGTCGAGGCTTATCTGGGAGTTAACGGTAAGGGCGTGCACTTCCTCGGGCCGCTGGCGGAGAAGGTGTTGCGGGTGAGCCCGCCGCTGGTGATCACCGAGGACGAGGTTGAGGAGGCGTTCCGGCTGTTGCGCGCCGCGTGGGCGAGGGTGAGCGCCCAGGTTGCTGTGGGATAGGAAGTTCTTGGAATAGAGATCACCACAAAGGCACAAAGACACGAAGAACTGCCCCCACGGCACTCGTTACCAAGGGCACGGAAAACGGGGACTGTTCCACTTTTGGCAAGCATCCAACTTCCTGCGAAGCCCCCAGTTCGCCTTTGCCTACACAGTCAACCAGTCCCCACAACCAAAAGTGGAAACTGTCCCCGCTTTCCGGGAAGGGGATGGGAAGTATGGGAGTAATGGGAGGCATGGGAGTTATAGAATTCCCATTGCGGCTTGATTCATCGGGATTGGTGGCTTTGGCGGAAAGCGGGGACAGTTTCCACTTTTGGTTGTGGGGACTGGTTGACTGTGTGGGCAAAGGCGAACTGGGGGCTTCGCAGGAAGTTGGATGCTTGCCAAAAGTGGAACAGTCCCCGTTTTCCGTGCCCTTGGTAACGAGTGCCGTGGGGGCAGTTCTTCGTGTCTTTGTGGTGAGCTTCTTCCGGGAGGATTGATCGTGCTCTATACGCCGATACTCGGGACGTTGGGGTTCATCCTGTCGCCGGATGGGCGGGAGACCTTGCTGGTGCATCGCAACAAGCGGCCCGACGACGCACACCTCGGCAAGTACAACGGGCTTGGGGGCAAGCTGCATCCCGAGGAAGACGCGGTGGCCTGCATCCGGCGCGAGATTCGCGAAGAGGCGGGCATTGAATGTACCAAGCTCGTCTTGCGGGGAACGATAAACTGGCCGGGGTTTGGTCCGCATGGGGAGCATTGGTTCGGGTTCATCTTTCGTGTCGACGCTTTTGAGGGCACTCCGTTTAGCGAGAACCACGAGGGCACGCTGGAGTGGATTCCGGTGGAGCGGCTTCCGGAATTGCCTATGTGGGAGGGCGATCGCTATTTCCTGCCGCTCATCTTCAGCGACGACCCGCGCCAGTTCCATGGCGTGATGCCCTATGAAAGCGGCCGGCCTGTACGTTGGACCTACAGCCTGCTCTAATCGCAAAAGATCGCAATTGACAAGGAGACATTCATGCGTGCAGGTACGATCGTCGCAGTGTTGCTGGCATTGGGCGGATTGTCCGTTGCGTCCGCGCAAGTTGCGATTCCGGACTTGCCGTCGCTCGATTCGGCCCCGGCGGCCGTGGAAGGCGATTGGCTGGTAACGCCGCCAAGCGTGAAGGCGCAGGTTTATCGCGACTCGGCGAACGGCGAAATCAGGATGTCGAACGGCCTGATCCGCCGCGTTTGGCGCGTGACACCGAACGCGGCCACCGTTGCATACGACAACCTGATGACCGATGCCTCCGTGATCCGCGGGGTAAAGCCCGAGGCGGTGGTCGAGATCGACGGGGAACGGTTCGACGTGGGTGGGTTGGTGGGCCAACCGGACTATGCCTATCTCAAGCCGGAATGGCTTGCCGCGCTGACCGCGGACCCAAAAGCATTTCGGTGTACCGGCGTCGAAGCCGGCAAGACCGTCGAGCGCTTCCCCTGGAAGCGCGTGCGCCACGCCGACGACCTGCCCTGGCCGCCGCCGGGCGCGTCGGCGACCTTTCAATACCAGCCGCCGGAAGGAAAGCTTCCCGGTGTGACGGTGTCGGTCCACTACGAGATGTACGACGGCATCCCCGTGCTGGCGAAATGGGTTTCCGTTCAAAACGGTGGCGACAAGCCCATCCAACTTAATACGTTCATCAGTGAGATCCTCGCGGCCGTCGAAAGCGAATCCAGCGTCGATTCGCCGCCGCAATGGCAATACCCCAACATCCACATCGAGAGCGACTTCGGGTTCGGTGGGTTGGAGCCCGCCGTGCCGCGTCAAACGGTTTACTGGGTTGCCGACCCGCAATATACTTCGCAGGTCAACTACCTGCGGCAAAGTCCGGTACAACTCGAGTGCCGCCTGCCGATGGGGCCCGATGTGAGCATTGCGTCCGGCGAAACCTTTGAAACGTTCCGGACCTTCGAGTTGATTTACGACAGTACCGAGCGCGAGCGCAAGGGCCTCGCGGTGAGGAAGATGTACCGCACGCTGGCTCCGTGGGTGACGGAGAATCCGATCATGCTCCACATTCGCCAGGCCGACCCGGAGGCGGTGAGGCTGGCGCTCGACCAGTGTGCCGAAGTCGGCGCGGAGATGGCGATCCTCAGTTTCGGCAGCGGGTTCGACATGGAGAACGAGGATCCCGCCTACATCGCGCAGATTAAGTCGTTGGTCGATTACGCGCATGCAAAGGGAATCCAACTGGGCGGGTATTCGCTGCTGGCGAGCCGGCGGATCGACGACGAGAACGATGCCATCAACCCCGCGACGGGCAAGCCCGGGAAGGCCATTTTCGGCGACTCGCCCTGCCTCGGCAGCCGCTGGGGGCAGGATTACTTCCGCAAGATCAAGCGCTTCATCGAGCAGACCGGGCTGGACTTGCTCGAACACGACGGGTCCTATCCCGGCGATCGGTGCGCGTCGACTTCGCATCCCGGCCATAAAGGCCTGAACGATTCCCTGTACACCCAATATCAGACGATTGCCGACCTCTACCATTGGTGCCGGGCGCGCGGCGTGTTTCTCAACGTGCCCGACTGGTACATGCTCAGCGGATCCAACAAGACGGGCATGGGCTATCGCGAAGTCAACTGGTCGCTGCCGCGCGAACGCCAACTCATCCTCGGCCGGCAGAACATCTTCGACGGCACGTGGCGCAAGCCACCGACGATGGGGTGGATGTTTGTGCCGCTGGTCGAATACCAGGGAGGAGGCGCCGAGGCCACGATCGAGCCGCTTTCGGAACACCTCGACGCCTACGGCGCGCAGCTCGCCCAGAACTTTGGCGCGGGCGTGCAGGCCTGCTACCGCGGCCCCCGCTGGTACGACACCGACGAAACGAAGGCGCTCGTCAAAGGGTGGATCGACTTCTTCAAGAAGTACCGTGTGATCCTCGAGTCGGACATCATCCACGTTCGGCGTCCCGATGGGCGAGACCTGGATTGCATTTTGCATGTCAATCCACAGTCGTCTCCACACGGCCTCGCGATGGTCTACAATCCGCTGGACCATCCCGTCTCGAAGACGCTGACGCTGCCTTTGTACTACACGGGTCTGAAAGACACGGCCCGGATTCGTGAGAAGGAAGGCGCCGCAAAGGAATACCCCATCGATCGCCGGTTCAACGTTTCCATTCCGGTGGAAGTCCCGGCTCACGGGAACACGTGGCTCGTGGTGGAATGAGTGCTTCGATTCTGTCGTGACGGGTGGGCTCATCCAAACGGAACGTAGTGGCACTTGTGGCCAAAGCGTCATTGCGAGGAGTCCTGCACCGCTTTTTCCCGTGCAGGACGACGAAGCAATCCCGGGACCAAGAAGAGCAAGCCGTCTCTTTCTGTCATCCCGAGCTTGCGAGAGATCTAGTCACACCCAAGCATTCGAGTCCTCGGTGCGACTAGATCCCTCGCAAGCTCGGGATGACAGGTAGGGCTATGGCTTCACCTTCCCGGTCCCGGGATTGCTTCGTCGTCCTGCACGGGAAAAAGCTGTGCAGGACTCCTCGCAATGTCGCTTTGGCCTGGACGATCGGCCCACCCACCACC
>JAVEWL010000255.1:0-7477 GCA_034004565.1 FCB group bacterium
AGGCCCGTATCAACACAGCCCGTACCTTGAAACGTCTGCTCGCACTGGTCGCAGAACATGCCCATGAAGGATTCCCTTTCCGCTCGATGTGTTGCCCTAGTTGGAAGAGCCGGTTTTGGCGCTAACTTAGATATAATATATCCGCATTATCCGCCAAAGTCAAGAGGGGCTTTTTGGGGAGAAAATGGACCCTATGGACGGGATGGACTGAATGGACGAATTGGCACTTGTCCATTTTGCCGTCAAAAATGCGAGAAATAGTTCCACCCAAACCGCAATCCGCACACCACCTCAAACACCAGCGCTCGCGGCATGAACGAAAGATCCCTCGGCAGGAAGCGGCCCTGGCGGAGGCGTTGGAGGAAGTCGTGGCGGTACGCGTCGAAGCGGCGGCGTTTGGCGACGTAATGGAAGGCCATTTCCTCGTAGCCGGCGACGACGCGTTCTCCGATGAAGCGTTGGGCGGCGCGGATACGCTGCCAATCGGGCAGACCGGCTTCGAGCGTGTGCAGGTAGGCCTCGACCTCCTGGGTCATGCGGCGCAGCTTGCGGCGGGCCCGCCAACCGGTGGCCTGCGGTATCGCGCTCAGTTCGCGCAAGCGTTCGGAGGCGTTGCGCAGGAGGCCCTGGACTTCCTGGACGGCCTCTTCGCAACGTCCCGCGACCTCGAGCTCGGACAAGGTGCGGCGCAGGTCGGTCCAGCGAGCGCGCAATTCGGTAAGCGTCGCGAGGCGCGGGTTTTCCTGGGGACGGGTCAGCAGCCAGATCTCCTGGAATTCGAGGAATACGCGCAGGTAGATCTTGACATCGCCATACATGTCGCACAGCCGCCGTCTTGCGTAACGCGGAATGCTCTCGCGGGCAAAGGCCGGGCGCCGGGTCACACGATCCTTCAATCGGGCCAGGCCGGTGACCATGGGATGCGTGCCGATATGCACACAGGTTCGATACCAGACGAAGATATGCAGAAGCTGCCAATAGCGCTCTCTGGGCGTGCGCAGCAGCACGTTTACCATGTTTTCTTTGTTGTAGAAGGACGCCCATGCTTCGCGGTAGGACGCGAGCCACTCGCCGGCGCGCATGCGCGCATGGCGGTGCGTCTCGTGAAAGCTGTCGTAGCTGTTAAGGTCGGCGTCCATGGGCACGCGGTTCCGGACCATTTCGAAGTGGTCGCGCGATCCGGGTAAGGGGGTCAACATGAAGAACGTGACCTCATCGACCTTGACCTGGTCCTTGAGAATGGTCACGTCGCGGCGAATGGACTCGGGTGTGTCGCCGGGAAAGCCGATGATGTAGCCGCAATGAACCACCATGCCGGCGCGGTGCCACGCATCGACCATTTCCGCGTAGTTATCGACCTTATTCTGCGCTTTGCCGACCGACTTGAGGTTATCGGGGTTGACGGTCTCGAGCCCGATGAAGACGAAGTTGCAGCCGGCGGCGCTGGCCTTTTCGACGAAGCGGGGAATCTTGTAGGCCTGGGTATCGACCTGCATCATGAACAAGGCGTCGATGCCGCGGGCGCGCTGGGCGGCGAGGGCATCGAAGAGTTCCTCCCAAAGCGGGTTACGGGCCATGTTGTCGTCGGTGAAAAAGCAGAAGGATCGGGAGTTCTTGTGGTTATCCTCGACGGCCTTGAGCACGCATTCGACGCTCCGGTATCGCATCGTTCGGCCCTGAACATTGATTACGGTGCAGAAGCTGCAATTGAAGGGACAGCCCCGGCTTGTGTCGATGGTAAACGAGCCGTTGTTGGCAAACCGTTTGCGATAGCGCGCATCCGCCATGGGTACGGGCGCGTTGGAGAGATCGGGCGGCTCGGTAATCTCGTAGAGCGGCTGAAGCCGGTCGTCGAGGGCGTCGCGCAGGATGCCTTCGAGCACGCCCGGCCCGTCCACCTCTCCGCGAACCAGGGTAACGCCTCGATTGAGCAGGCACTCGAGCTCGGGCGTAGGCTCGTGAAACATGGCGAGGACGCCGCTCACGTGGAAGCCGCCAATCATGACCGGTATGCCGTGCTCGCGCAGGGCGAGGGCGATATCGGTGGCGCGGGCGAATTGGTTGCTCTGCACGCCCACCAGACCGACAACGACCTTGGTGTCGCCGCGGCGGTGCAGGCGCGCGATCTTTTTCAGCGGGATGCGTTGGACGGTATCGTCGTAGACGTCGACGGTGAGATCGACGCCGGGACCAAGCGCCTTGGAGTCCGCGAGCGCGCAGGTCAGCCCGCGCAGGCAGGAAAGCGTGTTTGATGGAAGGATGCCGCGCCAGTACCGCATGACGTAGCCTTCCTCGTCGTAACGAGAAGGAAGGATGTAGATCACTTTGAAGCGAGTTTGCATGATCAGTGACCTCGATGGGGGTTGTCCGTTTACACGGAGGATAGTAGGAATCATGCTATGCCTATTCCGCATGCAATGCAACGGCGGGATGAGTCTTTTCGGCCCGTGTCGGGCACATCCCCTCACCGTCGCCTTTGTGTGAGGATATGGCCGGGCGAAGGACCGAGATAACTCTTACGCTCGCCTTACCCGATACGAAACCCAGCGGGCGTGCCTTACCCGTTGCCGCGAAGCTGGGTCAGGAGGTTGATGGCGTCCTCGCGGATTTTGGAGCTTACGCCCGGGAGGGTCAGAAGCGGTTCGGCGTATTGGCGGGCTTCGTCTTTTCGCTGGAGCGCCGCAAGGAGCCGGGCGAGATTGAGGTAACCCTCGTGGAAGGCGGGGTTTGCCGAAACGGAGGCGCGCAGCACGTTTACGGCTTCCTGGAGTTCGTGGCGCTCCAGGAGGAGGTTGGCCAGGTCGAGACAGACGACTTCGTTACCCGGTGCCAGCCGATGCGCCACGCGCAGGTTGGCGAAGGCGGTTTCGAAGTCGCGCCCGTCGGCGGCACGGGAAGCCAGCAGCATGGCGATGTTCACGCGATGCTCGTCGGGGTGGTTCTTCTCGCAATAGAAGCTGCCGTACGCGCCGCAGGGAAGCCCGAACAACTGGATCTGAGGCAGGAACTCGTCGAAATCGCGGATGTGCCACTCGCTGCGGTGCAACTCGCCGGGGTTGTCGTGCACGACGCCGTGTTCCCAGCCGCTGCCGATGGGGATGTTGACCAGCATGGCGCGCTCGGCCTTGTCGTATAACTGGCGGAGGACTATTTGGGCATCGGGCTTGTCGAGGTGCTCGATGACATCGCCGGCGATGACCAGTTCGTGCGGCTCCAGCCTGGCCGCCAGATCGCGGATGTCGCCGATTTCGATGCGGTTATAGAGCGAACGCTGGTGGGCCATGATGTAAGGGTCGAACAGCTCGACGCCGGTGATCTTGACTTGCCAGTCGGCGGGTTGCACGCGTTCGGAGAAAACGTCGAGGTATTCCCGGCAGAGGAAGCCCCAGAGTCCGAACCCGCATCCAATGTCGAGTACAGACCTTGGCTGCAGCGCCAGGATCTGCGTCAAACAATGGCTGATATGAATCGATGTGCTGACCGGCATGCCAACCTCCACCGGGTTTGAGGCAGAGTATAGGGCCCGCGGAACCCCTGATACAACCGCCCTCGCCGGGATTAACCCCCGGACCCGGCGCGTTTACTAAACCGTTCGGGTTTGTTCCTCAAGCGCCACCCGCGAGGCGTTCCGGCTTTCGCGCGGCAACCAAGGTTCTTTTGTCACCGCCATGACTCGTGGCCGCCCCATAGTTGCGATCATCGCCGCCGTGTACATACTCGCGGCGGTTCGCGCTGTTATTCCAGGCTTGTGCCAGACGCAGCGCGCGGCTATCGAGAATACGCGGCAGGTCTCGTGCTGCGGCGCCGAAACCTGCGCCCCGGACGACCCCGGCGGCCCCAGCCTGCGCGAGCACGCCAAACCTCATCCGCCGTGCCCCCTGTGCTTCCTGTCCGCGACGCCGCGGGAAACGCTCCAACACGTCGCGATCGAGCGCGAGGCCCTTGCATACAAGTCGGCCAAGCCCTCCTCGCCGAACATACCTCACCTTCGCGTTTTCCCCCTATCCGACCTCGGCCGCTCTCCCCCCGCGCAACTCCCTTCCTAGAATCGAAAATCCAAAATCGAAAACCTGAAATCGCAAGGGGTGTTCCATGCGCAAAGGCTTTACCCTGATTGAACTACTAGTGGTGATCGCCATCATCGGCATTCTCGCGGCCATCCTGCTGCCCGCGTTATCGCGCGCTCGCGAAGCCGCCAACCGTGCGACCTGTCAAAGCAACCTCAAGCAGATGGGCACCGTCTTCAAGATGTATGCAGGCGAATCGAAGGGCAGCTTTCCGCCCATTCGCGCGACGTACTGCAACGGCGACCCCGTGGCCTTCGACCAGATGGCCAATCTCGAAACCCTCGTTCCCGACTACCTCAGCGACTACGCCATCCTCACCTGCCCCAGCGCCCTGAAGACCGGTGACGCGCTCGAACTCTGGGACACGCGTCCGAACAACAGCCCCGTGGGAATGCGCGACTACATGGAGATGACCCCGGACGGTGAAATTCTCACCGGCGACGGTATCGTGAGCCCTTGCGAGGTGACCGGCGCGGTGCCGTATTCGTATCTCGGCTGGGCCATCCCCGATGCTTTGACCGCCGCGCCGAACCTGATGGGGCTCATCGATAACACCGAGATGCTCGCAATGGAGTGGCTCATGGACGAAAGCAGCGCGCGTAGAATTGCCGATAGCGATTGGGAGTTCCACATGCCCGTCGGCGAATTCGAGGGCGTGAAACGGTTTCGCGAAGGCATTGAGCGCTTCCTGGTAACCGATATCAACAGTGCGGCATCCGGCGCGACGGCGCAGTCCGAACTGGCCGTGATGTGGGACGCCATCGCGAGCGGTGCCGCGATGTTCAACCACGTCCCCGGCGGCTGCAACGTGCTGTATCTCGACGGTCATGTCGAGTTCATTCGCTGGAGCAATGGTGCAGGCGAGTTCCCGGTCAACAAAGGCGGCCTGCTCTTCCACAAAGCGAACCATATGCTGAACGGAACCTCCATGTCCGGCATGTAAGACAAATAGCCGCAAAAGAACGCAAAGAACGCAAAGAAAAACGGGAACCCTGCGCAGGCTCCCGTTTTTCTTTGCGTTCTTTGCGTTCTTTTGCGGCTATTCCGCTATGTAACCGTGGACCAATCCCATGTAATACGCGATCATGAACGATACCCCTTCGCGCAGGCGCGTGCCGTCGGTGGGGTTGTTGAGTTCCCACGGATCGTCGCCCCAGTAGATCGCGTGGTTTTCGTCGATGCGGTAGACTTTGCCGTCCACGCGGTGGCCTTTGCCCAGGTGGGCGCCGCCCGCATCGCGCACGTGGTCCCCCAGGGGCACCATATCGATGCGGTGCGCGTTCGAAAGGGACCAGTCGATGAGGTCAAGCGGATAGCGCTTCAAGGTATCGACGCTGTCCTCGATCCACATCTTGTCGGGCGACATGTCCATCGAGCCCCAATGGTCCGTGCGCGTCTTGCCAAGGCAGCCCGCGGCGGCAACGAAATTGAGGAAGGGATTCCGCTCATACTTTTCCGTGCGCCAATAGTAGAAGACCGCGTTCTGGTACATGCCGAGCAGGCGCGGGTCGGTCTCGTAGCGCAGGAGGTGGTAGAAGTTCATGAACGACATGTTGTCGTCGGCCTGGCCGTAGGAGCCCGGACCCGAGTTGAACTTCGCCGAGGTCATGACGTTCATCGCGTAGCCATGGTCGACCGCGAGGTTCATGTAGGCGTCGCGATACTTCTGGTCGCCCGTGATGTGGTGCGCCACGAGCAGGAACGTGAGGATGCTGCCGGAATTGATGCCGCGCTCGAACCACCAGGCCTCGTTCCGATTGAGGTCGGCCGGGGAGAAATGGCCCCAGCGCGTCGGCTTGCCGTCGTGGTCGACCATATTGTAATCGTGGTCGATGAGATGGTCCGTGATGCTTCGCACGATTTCGCGGACCGGGGCCTTTTCTTCCTCGGTTTCGCACACGCGGTCGTAGTAGATCCCGTAGGCGAGATAGTAGCCGTCGAGCTCATCCGAGCTCGAATCGCATTTCCAATACCACTTCCCGGTCTCGTCAATCGGCCAGCGCGGCAGGATTTGTTTCCACAAGGCATCGCGCTCGCGCCGCATCTTGTTCCACTCGGCACTGTTCACCAGGTTCGGATCCGGACCGCCCACCGGCTCCACTGCTCGCGCAATGAACCCGCGCGGCGCCGGATGCGTACCGCCCTCCGTCACCTCGCTCAGGAACGACAGCGCCTTAAGCGCCTGCTCTGCATCGGCCTTCAACTTGGGGTTCTTCGTGGCCGCATAGCCCAGGCTCACGGCGCTGAGGTAGAGTCCCATGAAGTGCCCGTCGTTGTCGCTCGCCTCGGCCACGGCCGTCGACTTGTCGCCCGGCGTCGACATCGTCGCGGCGTTCACATAACCCAGTTCCGTGCGGCGGTGGTACTTGTCAATCTCTTCCTCGAAATACGCCGCCTTCTGCGCGAGAGTCATCGGACGAAACTCGATCCGCGACACGCCCTTCGCCGTCGCAAGCCACGCGTCGCCGTTATCGGAAATCGCGATGCCGCGCACGTGATTATCAAGGAGCCAGCGCCGCCCCTGCCGGAACTCGAAGTCGCCGTCCGCATAGCGAATTGCCCCGTTCGTCGTGCCGAACCACACGCCCTTCGGTCCCGCGGCCATGCACGTAAAATCATTGAAGGGCAAGCCCTCGGCCCCCGTAAACAGCCGCCAATCGTTCTCCGCAACGCGATAGCCCACGCCCTGCGGACACGCAAACCAAAGGTGTCCCTCAGCATCGTACGCCACCGCGCGCACATCGACCGGCGCCCAGCGGACGTCACCCTGCTGGGGCAACGCCATGCGCCACGCGGTTCCGTCGCCGAGGAAGAGACCTTCCTTAGCGGCCACGGCGATTTCGCCGTCATGCTCGGCTACGGCGCGCAATGATTCTATTGAAGCGACCAGCGGCACGAGGGTCGAGTACCAGGTTGGCGCCTTGATCACGTCGTCCTCGTCCTGCAGCGCGCTCCAGCGCCCATCGGCAAAGCGAGCCGGACCTTTATCGGTCTCGGCCACAATGTCGCCATTGGGTTCGCGCGCCACCTGCAACACGTTTGCCGACGGGAGCCCCTCGGCCTCGGTGAACGTCGTCTGCACCTGTTGCTCGAATTGGCCCACGTGTACCGGCAAAGCGTTTGGCACTTGCTCCGCCGTGCCCACAAACGGGAAGAGCGCGCCAACCACGATGGCTATTCCAATTGCGATCCTGCTCACGTTACTCACTCCTTATTGCAGTGTCCGAGATTTCCTTTGCCCGACGCTTCCAGTGTAGCAGAAAGGCCTGCTTCAGCCACCCCTGCCCGTCATTGCGAGGAGACCGTCCGGTCGACGAAGCAATCTTGATGTAACCCCGAATTCCTATTCGGGGCTTCTGATACAGGCACAGCGCTACGAAGAAAAAGGCCTCGAATAGGAATTCGGGGTT
>JAVEWL010000256.1:0-7457 GCA_034004565.1 FCB group bacterium
TAGCCCCGGGTGAAGGCGCGGGCTTCATCGCGCCGAAACCCGGGGATCGCACACCACCCCTCAGTTCCCCACCCTAAGAGGGTTGTACCGTCGCCCGAAGCCCAAGGCCATACGTTGTGCCACCCTCTGAGGGTCGTCCGGGTGGGGGGGCGGTTCTACCCCGGGTTTCGGCGCGATAAAGCCCGCGCCTTCACCCGGGGCTATTCACATTCAACCCCTTGCGGGGTTGGGGAACAAGACCAATGCCGATTACGAGTACGATTACGATGACGAGTACGAGCAAGAATCGATTACGAGCACGATTACGAGCACGAGCACGAGCACGAAAGGGAAATGGGAAGTGGCGAATGAAAGCACTGAGCCTGCATTGAGTTATGCCATTCAGTTCCGTCCCCGTTATATGGTAAGATCGACATACCATGAGCAATACCCTCCCAACCGGCGTCCTCATCTACGACGGCCAATGCCCCATCTGCATGCGCGCCGTCCGATGGGTTCGCAAGTACATGCTGCCCGGCACAATCGAATTGATGGCCTGCCAGGACCCGAAACGTCCGGAACGTTTCCCGGAAATGCCTGAGTCCCAATGCCTCACCGCCATGCAGTTCGTCCTGCCCGACGGCCGCGTGCTCTCCGGCGCCGAGGCGCTGCCCTCCATTCTCCGCCGCATGCGCCGCTGGCACTGGCTCGCGCGCATCCTCGAATGGCCCCTCGTCCGCAACATCGCCCCCTACGTCTACCGCTTCGTGGCCCGTAACCGCTATACTCTTTCGGTCATTGTCACGCCCAAGGGCTCCAAAGAAGGCCCCGCGTGCAGCAGCGATTCATGCCCAATCGACCTGAACGAGAAGAAATAGGGGTTGCAACATGTCCGGCGGCCGTTCCAAGCGCTATCTGCCCAATTCCAAAAGTTGTTTTGTCTGCGGCGAAGAGAATGTATCTGGCCTCCAGACCCGGTTCTACATCGAGGACGACGTCGTAAAGGCGCCGCTGCGCCCGGCCGAACACCATTGCGGCTACGCCAACATCGTCCACGGCGGCATCACGGCGGCCATCCTCGACGAGTGCATGGGCTGGGCGGCCTCCCGCGTTATCCAGCGCATGTGCTTTACCGCCGACCTCAGCATCCGCTACCTCAAGCACGTTCCCGGCGACCGCGAACTCACCGCCTGCGCCCAGGTCGTCAAAGGATCCAAGCGGCTCGTCCAAGTTACAGGCTGGCTCCAGGACGCCGAGGGCACCGAATACGCCCGCGCCGAAGGCCGCTTCGTCCCCCTGTCCGCCGCCGACACCCTCAAGGTCGACGACGCCCTGCTCTACCGCGGCGGCGAAGAGCGCGTATTCGACCAATTGCGCGCTGCGCGGCAGCCTGAATAGGCGCTCTTTCGCGTCCCGGCGCCACGCTCGAGCGAGACTGCCGCCCCGCCAATTCGTAGCCGCTTCTGCGGACAAGTCGCGAATAAATGGAATGGCCGCATGGGCGTAGTCCGCAATTGCGAATGCCCTTCTTGCAGCGCTTCAGAAACCCGCCTGATGTGCCGACACTCCCAGAGGCAACAACAGAATCTGGTGTTATGCATTAATACTGCCACATCAATAATACGCCATCCGGTCGAGGGGACTTCTCAATGTGGTTCTTGGGGCACACGAGTCTAAGGGTACGTCTAGTCTTTTCAGTTGCCTGCGCGCTGACGATGGTATTCATCTGCATCGGCGCACTGGCCATTGCCCGCGTAAACGGCATGATCGACAGCCAGATTGAACACTCCGCCCAGATGCTGGCCGGCACGGTGGCGGACGGCATCCAGTCCTTCGGACAGACGGGCGACATGGACGGTCTGGCGCTCTTCCTCGACAACATGAAGACCAGCCAGCGCGTCGCCGAGGTACGCGCCGTGCGCGCCCCCGCAACCGAGATCGATTTCAAGGAACGCGAAGGCGCAAAGCCGCGGGACGACATCGAACGCCGCGTCATTGAAACGGGAATCGCGTCCAATCAAGCCGACACGGCCAACCGCCATTTGCGCTATGTCCTGCCCTTGGTCAATGCGGAACGCTGTGCCGGATGCCACTCCGGCGCTCCCGCCGGCGCGGCGTTGGGCGTTGCCTCGGTTACCGTCGACACCACGGTCGCCCACGCCTCGGTAAAAGCGTTACGCCTATCGCTGGGCGTGACGTTTGTGGTTGGAGGTATCGTACTCCTGCTGGTATTGGTCTACGCTCTGAATCGCTTGGCAATCCGGCCATTGCTCAACCTTGCAACGCGCCTTGGGTTTGACGAAACGCAGGTCTCCCAGACCGCCGCCGACGTGGCAAGCGTCTCGCAGCGCCTGGCCGAATCCACGACGCAACAAGCCGCCACCCTCAAGGAAACCGCCTCCTCCGTTCAGCAGATCGACGCCATGACCCACACCAGCGCGGAACAAGTCCGCAAGGCCAACGCGCTGCTCGATGAAACCTCCAAGAGTGTCGAGAACGGTCTCGACGCCATGCGGCGCATGCTGGCCGCCGTCAAGCGCATCCAGGAATCCGGCGGCGAAACCGTGACGATCATCAAGACCATCGAGGACGTGGCCTTTCAGACCAACCTCCTCGCGCTCAACGCCGCCGTTGAAGCCGCACGAGCGGGCGAAGCCGGCAAGGGCTTCACCGTTGTGGCCGAAGAAGTCCGCCGCTTGGCCCTGCGTAGTGCCGAGGCCGCCCGGCAGACCGCACACCTGATTGCGGAATCGCACTCCAACGCCGATGCCGGCGCGAAGGTGGCGGAAGAGACCGGCCAGGCGTTGGTCGAGGTCCGGGAGCGGGCATTGCGCTTTAGCGAAGTTATGGTCGAAATCTCCGGCACCGCCGATGAACAAAACCGCCGCATCGGCCAAGTAAGCGACGCCACACGCCAACTCGACGAACTTACCCAGGAAAATGCCCGCACCGCCGAAGAAGTCGCCCACGTCAGTGAAGCCCTCGCCGACGAGGCTCAAGGCCTCCACGATACGGTCGGAAGCCTCCTGCAATTCCGCTTCTAACGAGCCGAGTATTCTGGCATCGTACTCCCGGAGCACTACGTCGACCACAGGGCTCATAGTGGCAATACCCCCAAATCCCTGAGAACACGCTCAGAATTTCACGCAACACTGCGGGAATATACGAACTATCCCATGAGACTGTGCGTACAAAACCCGCAATTACGTACTTAGCTCATTGTGATGCTACAGAAAGGCACTTCTCCTGCCGACAGTCAATGCAGTTGGTGATGAAGACTTCATCGCCCCCGTTTCGCTGCAAATCTCTCGGTCGTAAGGAGCCTCCCGATGCCTAAACTGGGACGCAGGAGCCTACGGGCGCGCCTCATCTTTTCAGTTGCCTGCGCGTTGACCCTGGTCTTTCTTTGCCTCGGAGCGCTGACCCTCGGTCGCGTTAACGCGATGATAGATGACCAGATCCAGCACTCGGCCAAGATGTTGGCCCGCACGGTCGCGGATGGCATCCAATCCTTTGGCGAGACCGGGGACATGGACGGCCTGGTGCTGTTTCTGGGCAACATGCACGGTAGCAAGCAATTCACCGAGGCGAGGGCCGTGCGCGCCCCCGCCACCGAAATCGACTTCAAGGAACGCGAGGGCGCCAAGCCCAAAGACGATATCGAACGCCGTGTCATTGAGACGGGTATCGTGGCGGAAGACGCCAATCTGACAACACACCAGCTTCGCTACGTAATGCCCATGGTCAATGCTGAGCGTTGCGCCGGCTGTCACAGCGGCGCCCCTGCCGCCGCGGTCCTGGGTGTGGCGTCCATTACGGTCGACACCAGCGCGGCCCAGGCCGAGGTGCGGATGCTGCGCCTGACGTTGGTGGTTACGTTTGTGGCGGGCGGCATAGGGCTGTTGGCCGTCCTGGCCTTCTCGCTGACGCGCCTGGCGATTCGGCCTTTGGTTCAGGTTGCGGGCCGGCTTGGTCAGGACGCGAACCAGGTTTCACAAGCCGCTTCCGACGTGGCCAGTTTCTCGCAGCGCCTTGCCGGGGCGGCCATGCAACAAGCGACCACGCTCGAGGAGACGACCGCCTCGGTGGAGCAGATCGGCGCCATGACCGAAGCAAGCGCCGCACAGGTGCAAAAGGCCAACGCGCTCGTCGAGGAAACGTCGCACAGCGTCGATACGGGCCTCGAGGCCATGCGCCGCACCCTCGACGCGGTCAAACGCATCCAGGATTCCGCCGGAGAGACCGCTTCAATTGTGAAGACGATCGAGAGCGTGGCGTTCCAGACCAACCTGCTGGCGCTCAACGCCGCGGTCGAGGCCGCGCGTGCGGGCGACGCCGGAAAGGGATTCACCGTCGTGGCCGAGGAGGTGCGCCGGCTCGCCATGCGAAGCGCCGAGGCCGCACGCCAGACCGCGCGCCTCATCGAGGAATCGCAGGCCAACGCCGAAGCGGGCATGCACGTGGCCGAAGAGACCGGACGCGCCCTCACGGAAGTGCGGGACCGCACTTCGCGTTTCACGCACGTCATGACGGAAATTGCCGAAGCCACCGAGGAGCAGAACAGCCGCATCGCTCAGGTCACCGAAGCCGCACAGCATTTGGACACCCTCACCCAGGAAAACGCCAAGACCGCCGACGAGGTCGCCCACGCCAGCGAAGCCCTCGCCGATCAGGCCGAAGGCCTCCACGAAACCGTCGAAAAGCTCGCACACATCGTGCGTGGCACGGCCGGCACACGCGCTCCCGTCCCCGCGCACGAACACGCCGAGAACCCGGGTATGCTTCAAACCGCCTGAGTCTGGTAGCGCAGGTTCGGCCGCGAAACGCTGGCCTCCAGGCCGGTCATTACGCAGCTCCCATCTCCGAATGGGAGTCTTCAGCCCGTTTAAGAGCTCCCCTCGGAAAGGGGAGTTACGCGAAGACCGGCCTGGAGGTCCACGTTACGGAAGTCCTGGACCGCACCACTCCTTTCCCTTCCAAGGGACCTCTCTGGCGAGTACAATACGGTCGAAGGGTGTCACGCGGACTAGACCGGCTTGCGATTGAATCCGCGTCTTCGGGATGAGCCGTTTTGCGCCTGAATCCGCGAAAAAACGTGCGGATTCATTCGCAAACCGGCGCAGAAAGAGACAGGTGCGGTATGACGTTTCGCGTATGGTGGATGGCAGCTCGGCCGAAGACCTTGTGGGCGGCCTCGGCGCCGGTGCTCATGGGCACGGCGATGGCCTGGGACGGCGGCGTGTTTCACGGACCGGCCGCCCTGTGCGCGCTGCTCGGGGCGCTGCTCATCCAGATCGGCACGAACTACGCCAACGACTATTTCGACCACCAGAAAGGCACCGATACCGCCGAGCGCATCGGCCCCCTGCGCGTAACCCAGGCGGGCCTCGTCTCCCCCGGCACCATGCGCAAGGCGATGGCGCTGGTCTTCCTTCTCGCGCTCATTCCCGGAGCCTGCCTCGTATACCGCGGCGGCTGGCCCCTGGTGGCCATCGGGCTCGCGTCAATTCTATGTGGTATCCTCTACACGGCCGGTCCGGCCCCGTTGGGTTACATCGGGCTGGCGGACCTGTTCGTGCTCGTCTTTTTCGGGCCGGTGGCCGTCGGCGGAACCTACTACGTCCAGGCCTTGAGTCTGCCCCCCGAGGTGGCGATCGCGGGATTGGCGCCGGGCCTGTTGTCGGTGGCCCTCTTGACGGTCAACAACCTGCGCGATATCGACGGCGACCGCGCCGCGGGAAAACGCACGCTCGCCGTGCGCTTCGGCCGGAGTTTCGCGCGGGCCGAATACCTGTTGTCGCTGGTGATCGCGTGCGTGGCGGTGCCGCTGTACCTGGTATGGCGCCTGCCTTCCCATACGCTGTCGCTGCTGGCCCTGGGCACGATCATTCTCGCCGTGCCCGCCGTGCGCACCGTCTTTACGCGCAACGAAGGGCCCGCCCTGAACGGGGCACTCGCCCACACGGGGCGCTTGCTTATCCTGTTCAGTGTCCTCTTCTCCATCGGATGGATACTTTCACCATGAACATATCGCGCATCGAACTCTTCCGCCACTCGCTTCCCCTCGTGCAGGCGCTCGAGGTGTCGGGCCGCAGCTTCGTGTTCCGTTCGGGGCTCTTGCTCCGCCTGACGGACGATCAAGGGCATGTCGGCGTCGGCGAAGCCGCGCCCTTGCCCGGATACAGCCCCGAAACGCTCGAGGACGTCCTCGCGCAGGCCGAGACGTTGACGGATCTGGCCGGTCAGGCCGTTCCTTCCGGCCTGGAAGCGCTGGACGGCGGTTTTGAGGCGTGGCTCGGAGCCAGATCGCTCGCGCCATCGCTGCGATTTGCGATTGAATCGGCGGTGCTCGGTCTGTTGGCCACGGAACGAGGCATGCCCCTGCGGCGACTGATTTCGGCTGATGCGCGCGACCGCGTGCCGGTCATGGGATTGCTGAACGGCAACCTCGGCGAGATCCGCAAAAAGGCGCAATATCTGCAAGGCGCGGGCTACAACGCCGTGAAGCTCAAGGTCGGGCGCTACGATCTGGCCGACGACGTGCAGACCGTCGCCTGGCTGCATCGCACCTTCGCTTCCGCCGTGACGCTGCGCCTGGACGCCAACCGCGCCTGGAAATACGACGCGGCGGTCAGTTTTGCCCGCCAGACCGAGGACTGCGAGGTCGTCTACATCGAAGAACCCATTGACGAGCCGGACCGTTTCGCGGAATTCGCCCAGGAGAGCGGCATGGATGTGGCGCTCGACGAGTCGCTGCGCGATCTGCCTCCAGAAGCCCTTCAGGCGCAACCCGACATCATCGCCCTCGTGCTCAAGCCGACCGTGCTCGGGCTTGAAACTTCGGTGCGCCTGGCGCGGCGCGGCCTCGAACTGAACATGAACCCGACCATCAGTTCCTCCTTCGAGTCGGGCCTCGGCCTGGGCGTACTGGCGCAAATGGCCGCGGCCTTGCAGCGAGAAAACACCTCCGCCGGCATCGATACGTACGAATGGTTTGATGCCGACGTGTATTCCGACCGGCTTCCATTGCGCAGCTCCGCCATCGACCTGGCCGCGTTCGACGCGGACCTGCCGCCCATCGCCTACGACCGCTTGCAGAAGATCTGACCGTGCCCACGACGCCCTGCCTTCTCACCGCCGCCGCGCGCATGCGGCCCGAAGCCCCGGCGGCCGTATCGCCGGAAGGCACGCTGACCTACCGGGAATACAACGAATTGGCGGCCGCCGTTGCCAAAGGCCTGGGCGAGACCGGCCTGACACCCGGAGCCGTTCTGGGCATATCGGGACCGCGTTCCGTGGAATGGCTTCCGCTGCTGATGGGCTGTTTTCGCGCCGGTGTGGCCGCCTTTCCAATCAATACTCACCTCTCGCCTCAAGCAATTCAATCCTTATTGGACGGCTGCGACGCGCATTTCACCATAAGCCAGACTACCCCCCCTACCCCCCCGCAGGCGGGGGGGAAAGAACCCATCTTGCAG
>JAVEWL010000257.1:0-7436 GCA_034004565.1 FCB group bacterium
GAGTGTAGCAGGAAGTTGGGGAGGCGATAAAGAGTTGGTGGACAGGGGACGGGAGTTGGGTGGCGCGTGGGCCGGGTTGGTGGTTATCTGGCGGGTCTAGCGGATGTCGGCCTCGAACCACTTGAGCACGGCCATGACGCCGCGGGCCTGCTTGAGCATGGTAGCCTTTAGGCCGCGCTCGCGCAGTTTGACCTTGGCATCGTGGCGCGATTTGGCTACGACGACTCCCCCTACGAACGACTTCTCTTCGTCGCCTTCCGCGCGAATTGCGTGGTATTCAAAGGTCGGCATACCGTGTCTCCGTATCCTGGGTGACTTGGTAGATTCTAACATCAATTGGCGCTATAGCCAAGGGACGGAGGATTCAAGCTGATTGAGCGGCGTGAGGATGCCCTCGGTGGCGTAGCGGGGCCATTCGTAGCGGGGGAGTTTTCGGCGGCCGTGTACGCGGCTGTATATCCAGCGCGCGGCAATCACCCAGGGGAGTGCGTTTAGTTCTTCTGGCGCAAGCGGGCCGTAGGCTTCGAGAAATATACGGTTTCGGGCGGAATCGAGTTCGCATTCGCGGGTGAGTCGCGTGATGGTGGAGGCGTCGAAGGGACCGTCGCGGCGCGCGCAGAAGTAGAGAATACCGTCGGCGAGGTCGCGGATGCGCGGCTGGCGCGAGGCGCAATCGAAGTCGAAGAGACCGAGGCCTTGCGGGGTGACGAGGACGTTGCCGGGATGAAAGTCGCCGTGGACGATCTGCGTTGGCAGGGACCAGTAGGCGGCATCCGGGAGGGCCGATTCGATACGGTCGGTCCGGTCAGCAAGACGGTCTAGAATGGCACGGGTTTCGGGATCGCTGAGAACAGTGCGAAGTTCGTCAAGGCCGCGGCGGATGCGTTCCGGGGCGTCGTCGCGGGGCCAATCCTTGGGCATTGGCGGGTTGAAGGCGGATGTGGCCTCGTGGAAACGGCGCAGGGTCCGGGCGGCCTCGCGCAGGTGTTCCAGGCTGGTCCAGTCGGCGGGCATGCCCTCTATGAAACGGTGAAGTTCGTAGACGGCTTCGCCGACTCGGGCCACGGTGTCGCCTTCGACCGTGGGGAGCGGGTTCGGGCCGATCAGACCCGCTTCCGCAGTGCGGCGCATCAGGGCGTGGTCGAAGGTGATCTGGGCCGGGTCGATGTAACGCGGGCTTCGCCGGCGCAGGAAATAGCGGTCGGGGCCGTGAACCACGAGGTAGTTCTGGTTTGCGGTGCCGCCGGATAGCGGGGTGGCGGTGGCGTGTTGCAGGTTCCATTGGGCGAGGGCTTCGGTGGTCACTGTGCCGGGTCCTGTGGTTGGACTGAGGACGAAAAGGACCAAAAGGACTTCATGCCAAGCACCTCCAGACAAGTTGGCTCATCCGGTATTTCCGGTAACGGCCATCCTCGTAGCTCCCCTTTCCAAGGGGAGTCTTCGGAGCAAGCCAAGAACTCCCCTTGGAAAGGGGAGCTACGAGGATGGCCGTTTCCGGAGGGGCCGGATGAACCAGTGAGTTCACAAGGGTGGCATGGCATTCGTTTCAGCGCCAGGATTTGTTGAGGACTTCGAGGGCCTCTTCTACGGTGTCGCAGGCGAGGAGGCGGTCGCGGAAGCCGGGGACTTTGAGGGTCAGCATGACTTGGGCGAGGAGGCCGAGGTATTCGCGTTGGGAGCCTTGGGGCATGGCGAAGAGGACGACGACGTGGACGGGGGCATCGTCGAGGGTGTCAAAATCGATGCCCGCCTTGGAAATGCCCACGCCGACGGTCGGGCGCTTCACTTCGTTGATGCGGACGTGCGGGATGGCGACGCCGGAGCCGATGCCGGTGCTCATGATGGATTCGCGCTCGCGCACGGCAACGCGGAAGGCCTCGCGATCTTCGACTACGTCCGTCCGGTAAAGCGACTCGACCATACAGTCGAGGGCTTCGTCCTTCGTTATGCCCGGGCCGAAGATGCAAACGGCCTGGCTATCGATGTCTATACCAAAGGCTCCCATGGAATCCTCAATGCGAAACATACCACATTGCCGCCGGGGTGTTACTAGAACTCGAACCGGGGCAAATTCTTACGCATGCGGCTCATGGCTTCTTCGAGGCGATCCTCTGGGATCGTAAGCGAGAAGCGGATGAATCCTTCTCCGTTGACGCCGTAAGCGGCGCCGGGGGCGGCGACGACGGCGCACTTCTCGAAGAGGAGGGCGCAGAAGTCGGCTGAGGTATAGCCCTTGGGCACGGGCAGCCAGAGGTAGAAGGTGCCCTTGGGGGGATCGTAGGTCCAGCCCAGCTCGCGCAGTGTGGCGATGACCAATTCGCGGCGCTTGCGGTAGATCTCGAGCATTTCGGCGGTGAAATCGTCGCAGCCGTCGAGGGCGGCGAGGCCGGCAAACTGGACCGCGTTGAAGACGCCGCTGTCGGTGTTGGATTTTACCTTGGCGATGGCGGCGATGATGTCGCGGTTGCCGGAGGCCATGCCGATGCGCCAGCCGGTCATGTTGAAGGGTTTCGAGAGCGAATTCAGCTCGACGCCAACGTCTTTCGCGCCCGGGGTCGACAGGAAGCTCAGCGGCTCGACGCCGAACACGAGTTCGCTGTAGGGGTTGTCGTAGCAGACGGCGATGTCGTTTGCCTTGGCGAATTCGACGAGTTCGCCAAGGAATTTGCTTGTGGCGACGGCGCCGGTGGGGTTATTCGGGTAGTTCAAGTAGAAGGCGGAAGCGCTTTTGGCCACGTCGGAGGGGATCTCGGAGAAATCGGGGAGGTAATCCCGCTCGGCGCGCATGGGTACGGCGTAGGGTTCGCCACCGGCAAACCAGATGCTGGGCTTGTAGCCGGGGTAGCCGGGATCGGTCACGAGGACGGTGTCGCCGGGGTTTACGACGGCCAGCGCGAAGTGGTGGCAGCCTTCCTTGGAGCCGATGAGGGCGATGATTTCGCCTTTGGGATCGAGGTCGACGTTGTGGTGGCGCTTGTACCAGCGGGCGACGCCTTCGCGGAATGCCAGCATCCCCCACTCTTCGTCGGTGGGATAGCGGTGGTTTTGCGGGTCGCGGGCGGATTCCGCCAGCGCGTCGATAACGACATCCGGCGTGGGATTGACGGGGTCGCCGACGCCCATATCGATTACGTCGACGCCGGCGCGCCGAGCTTCGTTGATCTTGTTGCGCAGCGTTACAAACAGGTACGGAGGAATCTTCGTCAGGCGTTCCGCAGTATGCATTCCAATCCCCTATAAGGCCTCGGGACCCCCAAACACCGCCCCCAACGGGGCTTGCCGCTCATTCGTGTGCAGATTCTACTTGGGCCGGGAAATGGTTTCAACCCGCGAAAGAAATTGGGGCGATTGGCCGATAAATACGAGCGGGAAACCCTGATCCGCAATGGCATCTGGGGCCGGCGCGGACGGGTTCGAGAAGATCATTCAGTGAGACGAAATCCATGAGCGTAATTGAGACCTTCGATTTGACGAAAGTGTACCGGGGGCACCTCGGCCGGGCACCCAAGCGTTCGCTGGACGCGCTCAACCTGACCGTGGGTGAGAACGAACTGTTCGGCTTCCTGGGCCGGAACGGGGCCGGGAAGACGACGACCATCAAGATACTGTGCAGCCTGCTGCGTCCGACGCGGGGGCGCGCCATCATCCTGGGCGAGGAGTCGCGCAGCCGAAAGGCGCGGCGGCTCATCGGCTACCTGCCGGAGAATCCGTATTTCTACGAATACCTTACGCCCAGGGAGACGCTGGATTTCTACGGCAAGCTCGAGGGCCTGAACGCGGCGGAGCGGGCGGCGGAGTGGAAGAAGCTGGCGGAGTTGCTGGACCTGGGCGATATCGCCGGGCAGCGGGTGCGCGGGTTCTCGAAGGGGATGCGCCAGCGGCTGGGCTTCGCGGTCGCACTGGTGGGCAATCCGCCGGTGCTGATCCTCGACGAGCCGATGAGCGGACTCGACCCGCTTGGGCGGCGCATGATTCGCGAGTTGATGCTGCACCTGCGCGACGAGAAGAAAACGATCTTTTTCAGCTCGCACGTGCTGGGCGATGTTCAACAGGTCTGCGACCGCGTGGGGATTCTGGTTAATGGCAAGCTGACACGGCAAGGGCGCATCGACGAACTGCTTTGCGAGGATGTGAAGGGCGTGGAGGTGATTGCCAATACTCTGCCGGCCTCGGTCGCCACAGAGCTAAGCGGAAACACCCGGCACGTCCGGCATTCGGAGGCGGGTTACCACTTCACCGTGGACGACTTGAACGGCGCCAACGAACTCGTGCGCCGCATTCACGCGAAGGGCGGCGCGGTGGTGGAGTTCACGCCGGTCCGGGAGTCACTTGAAGATTACTTCATGCGCTTGCAGGAGCATGCGAAATGAGAATGATCGCGATTGCGCACAACACCTTCCGCGAGGCGGTGCGGGACAAGGTGCTTTACGTTTTACTTTTCTTCGCGGCGAGCGCCATTGTTGGATCGAAGGCGCTGGGTTGGATCAGCATCGGACAGGACATCAAGATCGTCAAGGACATTTCGCTGGCGGCGGTGTCGGTGTTCGGGGTGCTCATCGCGATCTTCGTGGGCACGAACCTGGTGTACAAGGAAATCGACAAGCGCACGATCTACACGATCGTGTGCCGGCCTATCCATCGGTACGAGTTCATCCTCGGGAAGTTCGCGGGGCTGGCGATTCTGCTGGCCATTGTGACGGGGCTGATGACGGGGGTGGCGGCGCTTTACGTGCTGGTGCTTGGCGGCTCGGTGAACCTGACGTTCTTCACGGCGGCTTTGCTGATCTACTGGCAATTACTCCTGCTGACGGCAATGGCGGTATTGCTTTCGTCGCTTACCTCCCCCATTCTAGGCGCGCTGATCGTATTCTCGGCGTACCTGGTGGGACACGCGACGAGCATTCTTCACGATCTCCCGACGGTGCTCAAGGAATCTTGGTCGGGGCGCTTGCTGGAGTTCATTTACTACGTGTTGCCGAACCTGTCGAACTTCGACATACGGGCCGAGGCCGCAAACGGGGTCGAGGTGTCCATGCTGTACGTGGTTTGGGCCTTGGGGTATGGAACCCTTTACACGGCGTTTCTGCTCGGGCTGGCCTCGCTGGCGTTCGAGGACAAGGACGTATGAGCTGGAAGCGTGTGATCGCGGTACTGGCGCTCACGGCCGTGGCATTGGGCGGCACGTCGCTGACGCAGATTCGCATGGACAACCTGCGCGAGCGCAAGTTCGACGATGAGTTGCTCTACCTTCCTAATGAGAAACTGCTGAACCATTTCACGGGCGGGATGAGCAGTGTGATCGCGGATTTTTTGTGGCTGCGCTGCATCCAGTACACGAGCCAGCATTTCCAGAGCGATAACAAGTTTACCTGGCTGGCGGAAATGGGAAACACGATTACGCGGCTCGACCCGTATTTTGTGGATGCGTACCGGTATACGGGGATCTTTCTCGCCGGGTTGAAGGCCGACGACGATGCCAGCATCGAATTGATGAAGAAGGGGT
Source organism: FCB group bacterium (assembly GCA_034004565.1). Classification (GTDB taxonomy): domain Bacteria; phylum Hydrogenedentota; class Hydrogenedentia; order Hydrogenedentales; family SLHB01; genus JAVEWL01. The sequence goes on from JAVEWL010000257.1 coordinate 5,504, forward strand.
TTATCGAGAACCCGGAGGCCTGGGAACTCCCATACGAGACTTCGATGGTCTACCTTCTGAACCGCCGCGAGGAACCGGGCAGTGCGGCCATTGCGGCGCATTACCTCGGGATGGCGGTGGCGACGGAACGGGCACCGGAGAGCGTGCTGGCAATCGCGCAGGGACTGGAGCGCAAGCACAACCTCAACGACGTGGCGCGCCAGATCTGGCAGGACATGCTGGCGAATTCGAACGACGAGCTTCGCAAGAACATGGCAAAGCGCAAGCTGATGGAACTGGATATCCGCGAAAATGCGGCCGCGCTGGAGCGGATCGCGCAGGAGTTCGAGAAGGCTCAGGGACGCGCCCCTGCCAATATCGACGAGCTTGTTACGGCCGGCTATCTGACGCAACTGCCGCCGGATCCGTTGGGCGGGCGCTATTTCCTCGAAGAGGGCCACGTCGAGAACACGACGCTGCTCGATGATCTTGTCCAGCGGAAGTTGGACGTGGTCCGCAAACAGGTCGAGAAGTTTACGCGTGAGAGCGGACGTCCGCCGAAGACACTGGAAGAGATGGTGGAATCGAAGGTGGTGACGTCGACGCCCTCGCATCCGTACAAGGGGCGGACCTGGAAGTACGACCCGCAGACGGGCGAGGTCTCTCCGTAGGGTGCTCGGCTTGGGCGCGGCGCGTTGGCGATGGACCATATGGACGAGATGGACTATATGGACGAGATGGACCATACTCCTCCCGCAATGACGCAAGGGTGAGGTGACTTTGCCCTTCCTGCTTGACTGGCAGGCCCTGCCGTGCTACACCAACGCGGGGTATTTGCTTGACCAACCGGAGGAGATGAAATGGCCATCAACCTGATGACGACGATGAAGGGGACGCTGCTGGAGGGGTTCTTTCCGGCGGGCTGGGACCTGAATGTAATTGACGAAGTGTGTTCGCGTCCGCCTGAAACCATTACGAAGCGGGAGTCGTGGTGGAACAAGGGCTTTCAGCCGATCTCCTGTGCGTCGCTGGACGATTTCAACATCATGATGGGGCACGAGATCGCCAACGAGATTCGACTGGCGAAGATCGCGAAGCGGGAAATCGTGTTCATCCTGCCGGTGGGACCGATGGGGATGTACCGGTGGGTGGTCTACTTCCTGAAGGAATGGAACGTCGACTGCAAGCACGTCCACGGCTTCAACATGGACGAGTGGAGCGATGCGAACGGCAATACGGTTCCGGCGAACGATCCGGGTTCGTTCAAGAAGGCGATGGAAGACGCCTTCTATGGGCCTTTGGGCAAGCTGACCGTGCCGCCGAAGCAGCGGCACTTCGCGTTGAAGAAGGACCTGCCGACCTTCGGCGAGCAGATTCGCGCCATCAAGATGCGCGGCGGAAAACTCGTGACGGTGTTCGGCATCGGGCGGATGTGCCATATCGCGTTCTGGGAACCTCAGTACGCGGCGGACTACAAGTCGCTGGCGGAGTGGAAGAAGGCGGAATACCGCCTGGGTGCCAAGCTGCATCCGCTGACCATCGAGCAGAACGCCATTACCAGCTTCAAGAGCCGCACGACCCTGGTTCCGGCCACGGCCAATACCATCGGACCGGGCCTGTTCCTGATGTCGGACAAGATCATCGGCGGCGCGGACGGCGCGCTGGGCCGCGGGATGATGTGGCAGGGCATGTCGCTGTGGATGACGCTGCACATCCAGCCGACGCCGTGGATCACGAGCACGTTCATGCCGACGCTGGCGGGCAAGCTGTTCTTCCTGGAAGAGCTGGCGGGACCGCTTGAGGCGGAGTGCAACTAGGGGATTTTCGATTTTGGATTTTAGATTTTAGATTTGATGAGGGAGCGGGCGTCGATTGAAGTCGACGCCCGCTCTCTTGTTTTGGGACTATGTGTGCTGGGTGCGGGTCCGGAATGCAAGCCCAAGGACTAGCAACA
>JAVEWL010000258.1:0-7435 GCA_034004565.1 FCB group bacterium
GCCGCCACGTTACCGCACCTCAATTCGGTCGCGGGTCGCAATAGCCAGTTCTTCCTCGCGGAACAAAGTCGGAATGATGTCTTCGCCCTTACGCGACAATCGAATGAGCACCCCTTCCTCCGGAGTCTCGCTCGCCGCTTTCTGGAAGGCCTCAATCGCGTCCCAACTGTGGGAAGTGGCCACCACTTGTATGTCGAGACGGGTGGCAAGTCTGAATATTGCTCGCCAGGCATCGGCTTGAACCGAGTAATGCATGCCGTTTTCAAATTCGTCTATCAGCAGCAATCCATCTTTCGCATTGACCAAGGCCAAGATAATTCCAAACAGTCGATTCAACCCGTCGCCAAACGAACGAAGGGGCACGGGCCGCGGAAGGTTTGTCGAGCGGACTATTGCGGTGCGGGATTGACTTGGTCCTTCGCCTCCAACCATGGAAACGGCCATTATCTTGGCATCGATGATGCGGAGAGCATCGACAACGTCCTTCTCCCGATCGGAAAGCGCAACCTTGTCCCACAGACGCCCAAGCGTGAGCGTTCGCTCCCCACCATATGCGCTCACGAACTCGCACGGCAGACGCGGCTCATCGGTCAGCCCTGAGCGAAGCAGACGGCTACGGTAAGAGTAGGAGCTACGGTTGCCGCGAAAAACGTCCAGCGGCAGCATTCGACTGATACCGGCTGCTGTGATTACGAGCGCGGGCACAGCATCGCTCTCACCGAAAAGGTCACGCTGCTGAGAAACAATCATCCTTGAGCCATCCGAAGCCCGCTCCTCAGAGAACCAGCCCGCCTGCAAGCTCAATTCCATGGAGCGTTGCCTGCCCTTGGAGGCGATCACAATTGGCTCAAGCTTCGGAGAAAACTCCGGAAATCCGTTGAAGAGGGTCGATAACGGAAATAAGCCTTCTGAATCCAACGGCCTCGCCGACTCATCGCCTTCTCCGGCATTTTCCTCTCGAAAGCTAAGAATATTGTAGATGACGGCCGGCGAGGCGTCGGAAGCCAAAATGCGAAGGGCCTCCAGCACCGAGGACTTGCCCGTATTGTTCTTCCCTGTGATCAGATTGACCCGTCCGAGGCCCTCGATCTTGAGTCGCCGAAGCGCCCGAAATCGCTCGATAGACAAGCTTCTGATCTTAGGTTCCATAGTCGTTTTACTCCTTTGGCAGCATCATACCCGGACAGCCATACCTCTTTCCATGCTTCATGGCGGCCAGACCTCGGCGAAGTAGTATCCGTCGCCCGCTCCAGGTTTCAGGCCAGTCTCTTCAAAGTGAAGCGAGACCGCATTGCGAGTACTCCTCACAGATACCACTTGACAGCATATAGCTATTCACTGTATAGTATTCTCAGGTCCAGCGAGAATGAGGAGTGGCGATCATGGTCCAGTTGTCCAAACAGAGCCTTGACGGGAACGTGGAAACGATCATTTTGTCGCAGTTGATGCCCGGCGCGAACTACGGCTACGCCCTGGTGCGGGAGATCAACGAAAAACACGAAGGATTGTTGGCCCTGGGGGAAGGGACAATTTATCCCGTCTTGTACCGGATGGAGGAGAAGGGTCTTATCGAGTCGGAACTGCGCAAAACCCCCACCGGACGGGACCGCAAGTACTACCGGATCTCGGACAAGGGCAGGCATGCCCTGGAAGAGAACCTGCGTCAATGGGAAGCGTTGTCCAGAGTCATGGGAAAAGTCAGAGACGGAATTTCGGGGCGAACTCATCCCACGGAAGAGCTCGCATAGCGTTCATAAGGGGAACGGCAATGAAAGGAACTATCGAGCGGTACCTGGATCGTGTGATGGCCGTGGCGGACTTCGGCGACGACACGCGCAGCACTCAAATCCGGGCGGAGTTGCGCGACCACCTCGAACAGAAGGTGGAGTCGCTGCAAGCGGAAGGCTATGACGGCGCGGAAGCAATCGTGAAAGCCGTGGAAGACCACGGCAACCCGGTCGTCGTCGGTTACCGGCTGCGTCCGTGGCGCATGGTGGATGTTCGCGTGCGGGGCACGGCGCGCGGCGTGATCGCGATCGGACCCAAGGCCTACGGCGTGGTCGCGATCGGCGGCGTGGCGGTGGGGGTGTTCGCCTTTGGCGGGTTGGCGTTGGGCATCTTCTCTTGCGGCGGGCTCGCGTTGGCGCTGTTGTTGAGCGTCGGCGGATGCGCCGCGGGTGGAGCCGCCTATGGCGGGCTTGCGCTTGGCCTTGTGGCGTTCGGGGGCATGGCCGTGGGCGTCATTGCGAGCGGAGGCACGGCGGCGGGCCTGTGGGTGCCGGGTGCGGGCCAGGCCTTGTGGAGCCACTACACCTGGCAGACGGCGCCGGCCTGGTGGCACGGCATCGGCCACTGGTTGTCGTACGGTTCGGCGCAGGAACGCATGGCATTCTTCCGGCTGCACGGCGCGATTGGAATGGCATACATGGTTTTTCTTGCGGTAGTGATTACGATGCAAGCCGTGCTGATGTCGAAGGAGCGCGAACGCGTCCGCCGCTACGACCCGACGTTAATCGAATAGCTCCATCACAGCTTTGTGGCACCCCCAAGCCGGCTTCATGGCTTGGGGGTGTTGTTTTGAAGAAAGAACCACAAGGACTGCAAGGACAGGAGGGAGCGGGAAGACTTGTGCCGCCTACGCCGGTTCAGGTTTGCATCCGCGTCTTTTTGCGGGATGCAAACCTGAACGGCTCACACCATAAGAATGCGGATTCAATCCTGATCCGGCCGAGGGCTTACAACTTCGTTTTGGTCTCGGCGCGTCGCAGGACGGGGGCGGAGCAAACGCCGGTGACGCAGGGCATCCCGGACTGCCGCTTTCCGGCACAGGCGCTTAGTATTCCTGCCAAGCGAAGGGGACGTTTTGCAGGCTGCCGTCTTCCGCTTCGTATTGATAGCTTCCCTGGAGCGCGAAGCGATAGGGCCGGGTGTCGCCGGGCACGATGGTGGTTTGACCGTCTCCGGCGAGATAGCGGCCGGCGACTTCGCCCACGCCTTCGCCTTCCTCATCGTAGAGCCACCCGCGAAACTCTCCGGTCAAGGCGTCAAACCCGACGCCCGCGGTTCTTACTTCTTGCTTCGTTCGTTCGAGGTTGGCATTGATCCATGCGGGGATCTTAAATGCGGGCTGTTTCGCCAGCGCATCGGCCCCTGCCATTTTTTCGGCCGTGGCCATCCAGAGAATCCCGTTCTCGTCGAAGTCTCCTTCAAAGACGCCGCGCTTCATGCGCCACTGGTACCGGTCCCACATTTTGGGCTGATACCTGATGTAGCTCATTGGGTACGGCCGTTCGCTTTCGGTGAATATGGCGTCCACCTCATCGAAGGTCATATTGTGGCGGATGCCCTCGAGGTACTTCGGTGCCGCCGCGTCCCGGCGCGCCTCCCGCTCGGCAACGGATTCCTCCTCGAGCTCCCAGGTCGCGCGATGAAGGGGACCCTGCACGGCCGTAATACGGCACTGTCCGTCCAGATCGGTCTTTCTCGCCAGTTGATATTGCAGGCCTTGTTCGGTTTCAACCTGCATTCTTACATAAGGGGACTCCGGCCCGGACACCGGCAGCGCCTTCGTGGCGGCCCCGAAATCAGGGTCCGAAGGGTCGACCAGGGCCAAGGTCTCGTTGCTGCGAAATCTCGTTCCGGGAGGCCACGTTTCGATCCGCTGTTTCCGCTTGTCGAACGTCTGCAAAGCGGCATCGCCCACCTCGAACCAGAACGACAGGTCCAACGGATCCGCCACGGACCCGACGTCGCTCATGATGGACGGCACGTCACCCATCCCCGCGTAGTACTTGGTCACTTGAATGGTCTCTTCCGTTGCTTCGCCGTCCCCCTTGTTGGATTCCCACAGGAATTTCCGAAGGACATGCCGCTTGGGTTTTCCATTCTCGGGATCCTTGAGCAACTCCTTATGCAAGTAAGGGTTCATGCCCTCGACCACAAGATGCCGGGTGGCCGTCTTGCGGTCATAGTCGACATACTGGGCATGGATATCCGTGGTGTAGACATGATTAAGGTCCATGAAATCGTTGACCTGTCGAAGGACTTCCGCAATCTGAATGACCGTACCCACTTCTTCGGGGGTGTCGGCTCTGGCGTGCTCGGGCAGATCGCGCCAAAGTGGATGCACCTTCTTGTGAAGAACGTCAACGATGAGGATCTTCGAGGCGTTCGCCTCGGCCGTCAGGGATGCTTTGAAGGGATACGGCTTGCAGTATTCGTCAAGGCTGGCCTTGAACGGTCGCGCCTGCCACGCCAATCCCGCGGAAGCCCACCACGGCGCCGTGAGGCCTATCGCGATGGCGGTGGAAGCGATGACCATGGAGAGAATGGTATTGCGCCTCATCGTTACACCCTCAATCCGATCTGGATGCCATTGTTCATTGGACTGTGCCGTATCCGCTGAACTGAATCCATGCTATCATACGTCCGCTTTCCGCAGCGACCAGAATACGAATGTAAGGGAATGAAGATGGGAAACCTCGCAGAACGTGTGCGTGACTGGCCCATGGCGCAAAAGATAATCGTCGTAATCCTGGGCGCCTCGCTAGTGTACTTCTTCATCACGATGACGCTGGACGCTCGGCAACGCTGGCGTTTCGAGCGCCGGGCTCCAATCTTCGAGCCGCACATGGCGTCCTACACCGAGCGATACACCACTCGGAAAAGTCTGCGCTATGGCCGGCCCTATATCCGGGGCGCGGCCGTTGTCGTGGAAGGCGTGGAGCCAAAGCTGTCGCGTCTATCGTTTAACCTCAAGTCGCGTTTGAATCCGTCCACGCCCGCGGACGTGGGGACCGTCGTGATTTTGCACGAGATCATCACCACGACGGTGGGAAGATACGACAACGGTTCACCCGCAACGCAGGATTCCTTCGCCATATCCCTGCTGGATCTGCACCTTCGCGAAATCATCGCATACAAGGAGTTTTCAGGACCGCCACCGCCCAAGACCGCCAAGCGAGCAAAATCCGATAAGAGCAAGTCGCCCACGGGCAAGAGGCTCTCTCCCGCAATGGCACGGCGATATGTGGCCCGCTATCTCGCGAACATCGTGCAGATACCGCTCGACAGCGAGTTCCCCGAGAGATTGTCGGCGTACGACGAGCCCATCGTGCCCGCTCCCGAAGTCGCCATCCTGGAGACCATGACTTTCACCGCGGATCCCGGAGAGCAGGAAGCAGCCAAGGCCCAGTCATCCGCCAATGTCTTTGACCCGGTTCTAGTGGGAATGTCCTACGACGAACTGGTCGCCCAATTCGGCAAGTCAAGCACGCCAAGCACACTTTATCTGCCTACGGGATGGTTTCGAGCGTCTTGGGATAAGGATGGCGACTGGTTTCAGGGCACGTTCGATTCCAATAACCGCATGGTGCACGGCACCATCAACGGCGGAATCGGGACGGTAGCGCTCAATACCCTCGCGACCAACGTGATTCCGCATTGGCTCGATGCGGAATGCCAAAAGGCCTTTTCTCCCGTTCGCGTGGTGTCCGTCCAGTGCAGCCCCATGGGAGGTCCCTTCTCGGGACAACTCGCCCGGCAAGACGGCGAGATCATCGGAACGGTCAACGGCACCCTGTACGTGGTTCCCAGCACGGGCGGAGGAATCGCCGCGGCGCAGCATTACACGCTTCAGTGCCGCTTCAGCTATTTCCACGACGAACAGCAATTCGATTTCGACGTGAATCTGCAGAAATAACCGGCCGCTGCGACGGTTTCCCTGTGTGAACTCTATTTCGCCGCTTCTGACGTGCTGCGCAGGACGGGGGTGCGGCGCACGCTGTTGACGCCGGCGACCGTCTTGATGGTGCGGGCGACGAGGTCGACGCTTTGCTGGTCGGGGGCGTCGAAGACGAAGTCGAAGAAGCTGCGGCCGTTCTCGCCGGGTTTGAATTCGGCTTGCGTGATGCTGATGTTCAGCGGGCGCATGGCGTTGGTGATGTCGGCGATGACGTTGGGGCGCTGGGTGGTCATCACGCGCATGCCGATCGAGAAGTGCTGGTCGCCTTCCCACGAGGCTTCGATGACGCGCGAGGGGTCGCGCATGGTGTTGGCGAAATTGCGGCAGTCGGCGCGGTGGATGGTGATGCCGGGGTTCTTGGTCGAGTAGCCGATGATGGCGTGGCCCGGCATGGGGTTGCAGCACTTCGCGAAGCTGGCGGCGACGCGGCCCATGCCTTCGATGCGCAGCATCTTGTTGCGCGTGGCGTCGTCCACGACGTTCACGTGGATTTTGGGCGGCGGAGGCGGCAGCTTGACCTCGGACTTTTCCTTGTGGCCTTCGACGGGTTCGAGCGCGCCCAGTTCGCGCAGGCGCGCGCGGATTTTGGTGCGGGCGCGGCCGGTCACGACGATGTCGAGCCAATCGAGGTGCGGCGTCTGGTTCTTCGAGGTGAGGATCTCGACGACGTCGCCGGTTTGCAGGTTGTAGCGCAGGGGCACCATGCGTCCGTTCGCGCGCGCACCGATGCAGTGCAGGCCGACATCCGAGTGAATATTGAACGCGAAATCGAGCGGCGTGGCGCCCTGGGGCAGTTCCTTCACCTCGCCCTTCGGGGTAAACACGTAGACATCCGACCCGCCCACGTCGCGGCGCACGGTGTCGACCAACTCGTCCGAGGCGGTGGCGTCCTTGAGCCACTCGTACATCTGGCGCAGCCATTCGAGCTGCTGGTCGAGCTTGCGGTCGTGCTTCTTGCCTTCCTTGCGGCCTTCCCGGTACTCCGCCTTGCCTTCCTTATAGACCCAGTGCGCGGCGATGCCTTCCCGGGCCACGCGATCCATCTCCTCGGTGCGGATCTGCACCTCGAGCGGAACACCGTTCTCGCGCATGACCGTCGTGTGGATCGACTGGTACATGTTGAGCTTGGGCATGGCGATGTAGTCTTTGAAGCGTCCCGGCACCGGCGGCCAGAGGTGGTGCACGACGCCCAGCGCGTTGTAGCAGCCCGCCACCGTCTGCGTGATGATGCGGACCGCCAGGATGTCCATCACCTGGTCGAAATCCTTGCCCTCTTCCTGCATCTTCTGCCAGATGCTGTAGAGGTGCTTGGGCCGGCCGATCACGCGGGACTCGACTTCGGCCTCGCGCAGGCGCTCCTCGAGGAACTTGATGGTCGCCTCGAGCCAGGCCTCGCGCTCGCGGCGCTTCATCGAGACGCGGCTGGCCATCTCCTTGTAGTGCGTGGGGTTCAGGACGTGGAAGGAATGGTCCTCGAGCTCCCACTTCCATCGCGCCACACCGAGCCGGTGCGCGAGGGGCGCGTAGATGTCGATAGTTTCCTGGGCGATGCGCCGGGCCTTCTCGACCGGGAGGTATTCGATGGTGCGCATGTTGTGGAGCCGGTCCGCGAGCTTGATGACGATGACGCGCACATCCTTCGCGGTGGCGACGAGCATCTTGCGCAGGTTCTGGGCCTGCTTTTCCTTCTGA
>JAVEWL010000259.1:0-7407 GCA_034004565.1 FCB group bacterium
ACAAGACCAATGCCGATTACGAGTACGATTACGATGACAAGTACGAAAAGAACCGATTACGAGCACGATTACGAAAAGAGGGTCGCCAACTCAATCCTGAGTAGGCCTTACGATCCCTCAAGCCTTACGTTGGTGCTATTCAGGACGGAACTTGTTTGACTGCCGTGGGATTTAAGGCTAGCATCTTTAGATAACTGGAGATACGCATTGGAAATTCTTTGCATACCGACAACACCTTTCTTGGAAAACTGCTACGTCCTGCGCGACGGCGGCGAGGCGCTGGTGGTGGATCCGGGCGAGGTTACGCCGGCTCTGTTGAAGGCGCTGGACGGCCACACGGTGCGGACGGTCGTGAATACGCACTGCCACTGCGACCACTGCGGCGGCAACGCGGAACTGAAGCGGCGCACGGGCGCGGAACTGCTGTGCCACCGCGACGACCTGGTGCTTTTGCAGCACGTGGCGCAGCAGGGCGCGATGTTCGGGGTGGATTTCCCGCCATCGCCGGACCCGGACCGCTACCTGGTCGAGGGCGATACCGTGACCTTGGGCGGGAATACGTTGCGCGTACTGCACACGCCGGGGCATTCGCCGGGACACATCGTGCTGGTGGGGGAGGGCTTTGTGTTGGCGGGCGACGTGCTATTCTCCGGCTCGATCGGCCGGACGGACCTGCCGGGCGGCGATTACGGAACCTTGCTCGAATCGATACGAACCAAGCTCCTGACGCTGCCGGACGACACGATCGTCTACTGCGGCCACGGGGAATCGACCACCGTCGGCGAAGAACGGCGGACCAACCCGTTCCTGGTGGGGCTATGAGGTCCCGCCGGCGGGACGCGGCGTGGGGAGCCCGGCGTCCATGACCGCACTCCTGCTGATGGTTCTCCTGTCGGTCCCGGACATTCGGGTCGGGATTACGCCCGACCAGCCGCTGCCGTTTGCGTACGTCGACGAGCCGTTGATCGTGGAGGTGAGCTCGAGCACGGCCAAAGAAGCGCAGGTGCGGGTGGACATCGAGGGGTCGCGGGGGCCGGCTTCTTCGTTTGATCTGGGCACCGTGGACCTTTCCGAAGAAGGCGAGCACTGGCGCGCATTGGAGTCGGTGGCGTTGCCGCGTGACCGCTACCTGGCGCGCTTCAGCATCGTGGCGGACGGCGTGGCCCTGCGGCAGGACCAGACCTTTTGCCGTATTGACCGTCCCGTGCCGGGCTATAGCTTTGCATTGTCCGCCTGCGCGACGGGTGACGGCAAGGAAAACCTTCCGCTGGCGGTGTCGGCGATTCCGGGCCGGGCGATTCGCCTGGAGGCGGGCATGCCGGAACTGGCGGCGCGTATCGAGCGGGTCCACGCCGCGGGCCTGCAGGTGGTGGTGGGCCTCCCGTTGTCGCGCATGGCCGAACCGGTGGGCGAGGCCGAGGCGCTGGCTTCGGACCTGGGCGATCGGGTGGCGCGCTGGGATATCGAGGGCGCCGAGACGCCTGCCACGGCGGCGGCCGTCGCCGACGCGCTCCACCGGGGGCATCCCCGGGTCGGGATAGGACTGGTGGTGCCGGATGAAGCCGCCCTCGAACGCCAGATGGAAGCGGGCGCGGGCCGGTAAGCGACAGCGCTGGTGCTGGACCACGCGGCGCCGGAACCGGACAACCTGCTGGCATTGCGGGACGTGGCGGAACGCGCGGGGTACGAGGGCCTGTTGCTGGTGTCGCTGAGCCGGAGCGTCGAACGGGGCACCCTGATCGAGCAGGGGCAATGGCTCGTGAAGCAAATCGTGCAGAACCTGTCGGCGGGGGCCGAATCGACGCTGAACTCGGAATTGATATTGAACGGGCAGGGCTTTGGGGACGGGTACGTCAACCTCTGCGGCATGGCGAACCGCCTGCGGGGCATGGCGTACGCCGGCGAACTCGACTGGTCCAGCAGCGTGCGCGTCCAGGCCCTGCGCGCGACGGACCGGTGGATACTGGTGCTGTGGTCCAAGGGCGGGGCGCAGGACATTTCCTTGCGGCTTCCGAAGGCCGGCGATTTGACCCTGACAGACGTGCGGAACAACCCCATCCAGTTGCCGGCCCTGGCAAACGACACCCTGACTCTGCGCGTGGGACCGGAGCCAATTTACCTGGGCGGCAAGGGCGGGACCGTTTTCGTCGATGCGGCGCGCCGGGCGGCCCGGCAGGAGGCGGAGGCGCTTCTTGAACTCAAGGACGGCGCGAAACGCCTTCCGGCGGAAATGAACGATATCCTGCGGACGATCGCCCAGAAGGGCGCCGGCGCCATTGATCGTCGCACGTTTCTGACCCTGATGAACCTTTTTCCCGCGCTGGAAGAAGCGCGGCAGAAGGGTAAACTGCCCGACGCGCTCGCCGTGCCGGCGTCGGCGGGGCTTGCGCGGCTGGTGCGCAACCTTTGCGTGCTCGAAAACGAGCGCGGGGAGCCGTTCCTCGAGCCGCTCCAGGAAATGCTGGCGAAGTGCTCCGGCTACACTTCGAAGAGCCTGACCGGGGCGTCCACGCAGGACAACCGGAACCGGCAGGACTGGCTGCTGGGTGAAGTGGCGCGACTGATGGCCGAGGCCAAGCAGCTTGAGGAAGCGGGCCAGGCCACCGAGGCCAACGCCGTGGCCGCTTTGGCCGAAGGGCGCGCGCGGGCGCTGGAGTTTGCCGTGCAGGAAGAGGCGGCGGCGGGGAAATAAGAGAGATGGGTCTTATAGGTCGTATGGGCCGGATGGGGTTCCCATAAGACCCATAAGACCCCTTTTTAAAGAAATGGGCCACCCTTTGGCGGGTGGCCCTTTTCGTTTGCCTTATTACCCGATCTGGATTAGGGACTCGTCGTAGTCGTCGGGCTTCTGGTAGCCGAGCAGGTTCAGCAGGGTCGCGGCGATGTTGCTGAGACCGGGGGCTTCGATGCCGCGCATGCTGATGGTGTTCGCGCCCGAGTAGTCCTTGATGACGAAGGGGACGGGGTTGAGGGTGTGGGCGACCATTGGCTCGCGCTTGCCCTTCTTTTCCGTGAACATCTGGTCGGCGTTGCCGTGGTCGGCGGTGATGACCACGATGCCCTTCTGCTTCTCGATGACGGGCAGGAGGCGCGCCAGGCACAGGTCAACCGCTTCCACGGCAATAAGGATGGCCGCGACGTTTCCGGTATGGCCGACCATGTCGCCGTTGGGGTAGTTGAGGCGCAGGAACTTGTACTGTCCGCTTTCGACGGCGGCCATCATGGCGTCGGTGATTTCGGCGGCCTTCATCCAGGGGCGCTGGTCGAAGGGGAGCACATCCGAGCGGATTTCGTCGTATTGCTCGAGGTTCTCGGAGATGTAGCCCGAGTTGTTGCCGTTCCAGAAGTAGGTGACGTGGCCGAATTTCTGGGTTTCGGAGATGGCGTAGGAGGTCACGCCGCTGGCGCAGATGTACTGGCCGATGGTGCGGTCGATGGCGGGCGGCTCGACGAGGAAGTTCGAGGGGATGTGGGCATCGCCGTCGTACTGCATGAGGCCGGCGTAGAACACGTTGGGGACGCGCTGGCGGTCGAACTTGTCGAACACGGAGGCTTCGAAGGCCTGGGAAATCTCGATGGCGCGGTCGCCGCGGAAGTTGAAGAAGATGACCGCGTCGTCGTCTTCGATGGTGCCGACGGGCTTGCCGTCTTCGACGATGACAAAGCTGGGCAGGTACTGATCGACGAGGGCGGGGTCTTCGTAGAAGGTCGCGATGGCCTCGGAGGCGGAGGCGAATTCGCAGTCGCCGATGCCGAGGACGTGGGCCTTCCAGCCGCGCTCGACGACGGTCCAATCAGCGCCGTAGCGGTCCATGGTGGTGATCATGCGTCCGCCGCCGGAGGCGATGCGGTAGTCGCGGCCGTCCGTGCTGAGTTCGGCGAGGAGCGCCTCGGTGGGCTGGAGGTACTGCAGGGCGCTGCGCTCGCCCACGTCGCGGCCGTCGATGAGCGGATGGAGCCGGACGCGCTGGATGCCTTCCCTGGCGGCTTCGCGCAGCATGGCGAAGAGATGGTCGATGTTGCTGTGGACGTTGCCGTCGGACAGGAGGCCGATGAAGTGGAGCGTGTGGCCCTGCTTGCCGCGTTCGACGGCGCTCTGCCAGGCGCAACCCTTCCAGAGGGCGCCGGTGTCGATGGCGGCATTGACCAGCATGGCGCCCTGCGAGAAGACGCGGCCCGCGCCGAGGGCGTTGTGACCGACTTCGCTGTTGCCCATGTCTTCGTCGGTGGGCAGGCCGACCGCCCGGCCGTGCGCTCGGAGTTGGGTGTAGAGCGACTCCTTGAGGAGTTCGTCCAGCACGGGGGTGTAGGCGCGAAATACGCCGTCGGATTCGTCGCGCTTGCCGATGCCGACGCCGTCGAGGATGAGGAAGACGACGGGGCCCGGGAAGTCGTTGTAATTATCGAGGCGGCGTAGCTTGAGATCTTGAGGCGTCTGGCTCATGCGTGTTTTTTCATCCTATGCTGGGGTTGATAGGGGGAAAGTGTAGCGATCCGGGGGCGGGCGTGCAAGGCGGGGCCCGTATGGACAGGCCGAATCCTCCTCACTTGAACTTCGAAGTTCTCATAGCCCGCTTCAGCGGGCTTTTGACCTTTGCCCCCGGCTTCAGCCGGGGGGGTGCGGCATTTACTTACAAGCTCAAGCCGGCTTTAGCCGGACTTCTCGGCTTTGGCTTCAGCCTTTGCAGCTAAAGCAGGATCGAAAAGCCCGGCTAAAGCCGGCTCCTGCTGAAACGGCCAGGCCTCTACCCCCCGGCTGAAGCCGGGGGCAAAGGTGAAAAGCCCGCTGAAGCGGGCTATGGGGGCTGCGAAGCGAAGGTGAAATGTATTCGGGTTACCGGGCGATCCTTTGAATGGGGGCTGGGCAAGCGTTACCATGGGCGCGATTGTCAATGCGGAAGGGGATACTGTTCATGGATTCACACACGGTTGCGGCGGGGCAGATGCCGGCGCTGGTTTGGGCGCTGCCTTTTGTTGCGCTGTTGCTGGCGATAGCGCTGTTGCCTCTTGTACCGCGCGTTTCGCACTGGTGGGAGCGCAACGCGAACAAGCTAGCAATCTCGGTGGTGCTGGCGATCGTCGTCTCCATCTATTACGCGCTTCGGGGCTATGGCTTTGCCGGGTCGGAGGCGGGGGGCGAGGCGCTCGCGCGGATGCTTGGGCACGCGGTGGTCGGCGACTACATCCCCTTTATGGTGCTGCTGTTCAGCCTGTACGCGATCAGCGGCGGGATTCGGCTCACGGGCGATGTTCCCGCGCATCCTTCGACCAATTGCGCGATTCTCCTGGCGGGGGCGATCCTCGCCAGCGCCATCGGAACGACCGGGGCTTCGATGCTGCTGATCCGCCCGCTGCTGCAGATCAACCGCGAGCGGCGCCACGTGAGTCATACGGTGATCTTCTTCATTTTCCTTGTGAGCAATATCGGCGGGTCGTTGCTGCCGGTGGGCGATCCGCCGCTGTTCCTGGGGTACTTGCGGGGCGTGCCGTTCTTCTGGACGTTCAACCTGCTGCTGCCGTGGGCGCTGGCCATTGCGGCCGTGATGTGCGTGTACCTCGTCATCGAGATTCGCGCCTACCGGAGGGAATCGCCGAAGGACATTATGCTGGACGAGACCTTGCGGGCGCCGATCCGGCTGGCCGGGGGACGCAACGTGATACTGCTGGCGGGGGTGGTGCTGGCGGTCGCGGTGCTGGTACCGGGACGGGCCATGCCGCTCGTGGGATGGGTCCTGCCCGATTGGTTTATTCGCGAGATCGTGCTGGTGGGGCTGGGCGGTCTTTCGCTGTTCTGGACGCCCAAGGCGCTGCATCGGGCCAACTCCTTTACGTTTCATGCGCTGGCGGAGGTGGCGGCGCTGTTCATCGGGATCTTCGTGACGATGCAGGTGCCCATCGAGATTCTGAAGGTGATGGGACCGGACCTGGGGATATCGTCGCCGATGCAGTACTTCTGGTGTACGGGTATTCTGTCGAGTTTCCTCGATAATGCGCCGACCTACGTGGTCTTTTTTGAGTTGGCCGGAACCTCGACCGCGGGCGCCACGAACCTGCTGCATGGGGTTGAGACTCTTACCGGCAGCATCGGCGTGCGGGATTTGCTGGCGATTTCGTGCGGCGCGGTTTTCATGGGTGCGAATACGTACATCGGAAACGGGCCGAATTTTCTGGTCAAGGCCATTGCCGAGAATCACGGCGTGAAGATGCCGGGGTTCTTTGGGTACATGCTGTATAGCGCGGCGGTGCTGCTGCCGGTATTTGTGATTATATCGTTGCTGTTTTTCCTTTAGAAGCCCCCAAGCTGATGCTCTTTGTGGCTTGGGCGTCTCGCCCAAGATTAATTAATCTTGGCCGGGACGGCCAAGCCACGAGCTTCGTGGTAACCAGGAGACCGACATGATTCTGCATGCGTTGGTGGTGATGGTGGCGCTGGCGGCGAGTGATTCGATGACGCCGGTGGATTTGCGCTGCGAATATCTGGTGAATCCGCTGGGGGTCGATACGGCGCAGCCTCGGTTGAGCTGGAAGTTTGAATCGACGCAGCGCGGGCAGATGCAGACAGGCTACCGCGTGATCGTGGCGTCGTCGCGCGAGAAGCTGGACGCGGACCAGGGCGACCTCTGGGACAGCGGTAAGATTGATTCGGACCAGTCGATTCATGTGGCGTATGCCGGCGCGGCGTTGGGGTCGTTTGCGCAATGCTGGTGGAAGGCGCAGGCTTGGGACAAGGATGGGAACGCGTCGGCCTGGAGCGAGCCGGCGACGTGGACCATGGGAGTGCTGCGTCCCGAGGACTGGCAGGGCAAGTGGATCATGCGAATGCCGGCGGGGGCGTCGAAGGAATTCGACATGACGCCGACCAACAAGGAAGTCCATCGCACCGAACCGACCTGGACGGAGCCCGCGCCGCTGTTCCGCAAGGCCTTCGAGGTGACGAAGCCGGTGTCGAAGGCGATGCTGTATGTGTGTGGGTTGGGTTTCAACGAGGTGCGGCTCAACGGCGAGAAGGTGGGCGACCGCGTGCTTGAGCCTTCGCTGACGCGCTACGACAAGCGCGCGCTGTATTCGACCTACGACGTGTCGGGGCAGATTGCGCAGGGGAAGAACGCGCTGGGCGTCGAATTGGGCAACGGGTGGTACAACATGCATGCGCGCGCGGCGTGGGATTTCTACGAAGCCAAGTGGCGGGCGCGTCCGCAGGCGCTGGTCATGTTGCGGGTCGAGCATCCGGACGGGTCGGTGGAGACGGTGGTGTCGGATGAGACGTGGAAGACGACGGGCGGGCCGGTGACGTTTGACTGCATCCGCAACGGCGTGTTCTACGACGCGCGGCTGGAGAAGGCTGGCTGGGACAAGGCCGATTTCGACGATTCGACGTGGGAGGCCGTGCAGGTCTCCCCCGCGCCG
>JAVEWL010000260.1:0-7357 GCA_034004565.1 FCB group bacterium
ATAATCGCAACCCCTGCGTAGTGATGGTGCGCAATCTCCCCAGGGTGCCGAAGGAATTCCGCGTGTCGGCAGGCCCGACCGGAACCACGGTGAGGGTTGGGTAAGGACTGGGCATGGCCCGAGGACTGGACAACCGCCAAGAAACACAAGTAAGGCAACCACGAATAACACAAATTACACGAATGGAATCCGGGATTGCCTGCGGCACCGAGGCCAATATTTGCATTCCATCTCTCCCATACTTCCCATGACTCTCATAACTCCCATGGGGCTTATGGGTCCTATGGGCCATATGGGAGGGATGGGACCGGAGAACCGGCCTCATCGCCGCACGCAGTCCCGGATTCCATTCGTGTAATTTGTGTTTTTCGTGGTTGCTCTTCTTGCCCTTCCTCGTGCCTTGGTTGCAGCAGTCGCCTATTTCAGGCGAGACGCCACCTCGCAAGGCTTGGGCGGCTTGGTCTCCTTGTTCCACGGGCGCGTGTGGGTATGGTTCATGTGCTTGTAGCGCCACGGCGAATGCACATGTTGCTGAGAAGCGGGATCCTTGGCCGTATCGAATGAGGCGCAGCCGGCGGCGAGCGTGCTTGCGGCCAGAAGCGCCAGCGGCAAAAAGCGGTAAACACGTGACTTCATGACAGAACACTCCTGCGATTGGTTCGGTGTCGTTGGGCCGGTCCGGTGGAAGACGATTTACTTCGCCACCGATCAAATGCGCAGGACGCGCGTGCCGGCCGTGCGGGACGGAGGTCGCAGGAAAATTCTCAGGCAGGCGGGAATTCCGTTCGAGAGCGTGTCGGCGTTCAGCGACACCGCAAGACGCGGAGCAGAGACTTCGGGCGTGTGATGCGGACCGAAGGCGCGCACCGCCGGGCCGGCCCCGAGCGGAACATCCACGCAGCGGCCGCAGTGATCGGCCGAGGCCATGCCGAGACCGGTCGTCTCGGGGGCGGAGCCCGGCCCCGTGCAAATGCCGTGCGCGGCTTGCTCGATCTCGATGTGTCCGTCCGCGCCCGTACACAACACAAGGTCGGCGCGGGCGCCGGCCAGGAAGGCCAGCGTCAGCAGGGAAGCAACGGCCGCTCTCCAGTGTTTCAAGTTCAGCGCGGAATCTCCTCTCGGTCTTTCGCGTCATCATGGTTCATTGCGCCCCGCGAATCAACCGTATCTTGACTTTGGCCCGGCCGCGAAACCATAGTAGAGCCGTCACGAACTTGGAGAAGTGCATGCGGACCCCTCGCAAAATGGCAAGCCTGATGCTTGCGGCGTACTTCGTGCTGGCCTCGGCCGGCGCGCAGGGCGCGGTGCTGTGCGTGGGGGAAGACGGCCACCTGGCCATCGAGTTCGGATGCTCCGGCGAATCGTGTCCGGCTCCGGAAACGCCCGGAATGGGCACGTCCACGGAGAACTGTGGCAGTTGCGTGGACACGCCACTGATGTCCAATCTCGCGCGGATGATACCGCAAACGGATCGTTCCATTTTGACCGTGGCGCCGGGCCTGCAGGCCGAGACGATCCCTCTTGTCCTCCTACCCGATCCCGCGCGTGTCTTGCCGCATGAGGACCCTCCTCCCGTCACCCTTTCGCTCATTCTTCGCACGAACGTGCTCCTGATCTAGCCTTACCGCTGTTCCGGGCGGCGTTGACGCGCCCCCGATCCATCCGTCTTTCGCTGTTCAAGGAGCTATCCCTATGGGTGTATTGCGTGTGTTGCCTTTTCTATTTCCGTTGATGCTGGCCTGTGCGACTGCGGACGTTTCCCGCGCCGGGACGCCGCCGGTGCCCGAAACGCCGAAGGCGTCCACGCCGGAATCCGCCGAACCCGTCGATGCCGAACCCGAAGTCCCGAAAGAGATCACGCTGCGGCAGGCCGCGGCGCTCGCCTTGGTGCAAAGTCCGGACCTCGCGGCCTACACGTGGGAGGTCCGCGCGGCCGAAGCGCGAATCCTGCAGGCGGGCCTGCGTCCGAATCCGGAGCTGTCGCTGGAAATCGAGGACCTGCGCTGGAACGAGTCCGCCTCGACGCGCGTCGAGGCCTTCTCCATCGCCACGGACGGGCTGTCGTACGAACGCGAACGCGAGGGCGGACTGAAGCCGGGCCTGGGCACGGCCGAGACGACGATCTCGCTCTCGCAGGTCATCGAATTGGGCGGTAAGCGCATGCACCGGGTGCGCCTCGCCGAAACGGAGCGCGACCTTGTCCAGTGGGACTACGAGGCGGCGCGAATCGAGGTGTTGAGCGGCGTAACCCGTGCCTTCGTCGAATTGCTGGGCGCCCAGGATCGCCTGCGGCTGCAAGTCGAGTTGACCGCGTTCGCGGAACGCGTGCGCGAAGTGAGTGCCGCGCGGGTCGAGGCCGGCCAGGTCTCGCCGCTCGAACTCACGCGGGCGGAAACGGAGCTCGCGTCGATGCGCATCGCGCGCGATGCCGCGGCGCGCGTGGTCGAGGCCGCCCGCGTGCGCCTGGCGGGCGCGATCGGCCTGCGCGAACCCAACTTCGATCGCGCGGTCGGCGGCATGGAAGATGTCGCGACGCCCCCGTCTTTCGAAACGCTTTTCGCGGCCGTCGAGAAGAATCCCGACCTCGCCCGCTGGGCCGATGAAATGGATCAACGCCTCGCGGCGCTCGAACTCGAGCGTGCGCGGCGCGTGCCCGATGTGACGGTTGCGGCGGGATTCCGCACGGCCGGACTCGACACGGCCGATAGCGAGGCCTGGAGCGTCGGCACGGACTTCAACGCGCTCAGCGCGGGCCTCCGGCGCAGCGATACCGGCCTGTCCCGCCAACGCGAAAACTCGATTGTGCTCGGTGTGTCCATTCCGTTGCCGTTGCGTAACCGCAACCAGGGCGCGATCCGCGAAGCCGAGTACCTCGTTGAAAAGGCCAAGGCCGAGCGGGAAGCGGCCGAGGTCCGCGTGCGCTCGAGCCTGCGGGCCGCGTACGAGGACTTGCAGCGGGCGGCGGAAACGGCCCTCCGCATCCGCAACGAGGTCATGCCCGGCGCGCGAAGCACTTTTGAACTGACCCAGGAAGGCTACCAACAGGGCAAGTTCGGCTTCCTCGAGGTGCTCGATACCCAGCGCACCCTCTTCGACGTGCAACGCCAATACACCGACGCGCTCATTGAATACCACGCCGCCTTGACCGGCGTCGAGCGGCTCAGCGGGCAGCCGCTATCGACCCTGGGGGGAGAACCAATCGAAGCCGAGGCTTCATCCGGAGAAAACGATGAACATCCGTAAAACGATCCTGCTGGTCGCCGCGCTGGCCTTCGTACTGGGCGGCGCGGGACTCTATTCCTATACGCGATACCAGGCGCGCGATCTCGATCACGTCGAGGCCGCCCCCGAAGAGGGAGGCGAGCACGAAGAAGACGAGCACGCGGAAGACGAACACGGCGAAGAGGGCCACGTCGACGCCGTAAAGCTCACCCCGGAGCAATTGAAAGAGTTCGAGATCGACATCGCCGAAGCCGGTCCGGGCTCGCTCGACTCGGGCCTCAATCTCACCGGCGAGGTGAAGCTCAATGAAGACAAGCTCGCCCACATCGTGCCGAAGCTCGCGGGCGTCGTGCGAGAGGTCAACAAAAGCCTCGGCGACGAGGTAAAGCCCGGCGAGGTGATGACCGTCATCGAAAGCCGCGAACTGGCCTCGGCCAAGGCGAAATTCCTGTCCGCGGGCGAGCGCGTGGCGCTGGCGCAGGCGACCTTCGCGCGAGAGAAAAACCTCTGGGAACGGAAGATCTCCGCGGAGAAGGACTACCTCGAGGCGCGGCAGGTGCTGGCCGAGGCCCGCATCGCGCAGCGCGAAGCGGAGCAGGAACTGCACACGCTCGGCTTCTCCGACGCGCAACTGGCGAAGCTGCCGGGTCTCTCCGACGAGGCCATGACCCGCTTCGAAGTGGTCGCGCCGTTCTCGGGAACCGTGATTGAAAAACACGTCACGCTGGGCGAGGCGATCGAGACCGACGCGGGGATCTTCGTCGTCGCCGATCTCACTTCGGTGTGGATGGACTTCAACGTGCACCAGTCGGATCTGGCCTCCGTGCGCAAGGGGCAGGCCGTGCGGCTGCGGGCCGGCGCGGGCCAGCCCGAAACCGAGGCGGTCATCGCTTACGTCGGCCCCGTCGTCGGCGCGGAGACCCGCACGGCTATCGCGCGGGCCATCGTCGAGAATCCCGACGGTCTCTGGCGTCCGGGACAGTACGTAACGGGCAACGTGGCGTTCGAGAAAGAAACCGTGCCGGTCCTCGTGCCGAAGACGGCGATCCAGAACGTCGACGGAAGCCCCAGCGTATTCGTCAAGGACGAGGACGGGCTTGAGGCGACGCCCGTCACCCTGGGCCGCTCCAGCGAAACCCACCAGGAAATCGTCGAGGGCCTCGAACCCGGTCAGCGCTACGCCGCTACGGGAAGTTTTGTATTAAAAGCCGCACTCCAAAAGGGCGAATTGGGGCACCAGCATTAAAGGCAATTGAGGAATAACTGCCTGCCGTTCCTCTCGTGCTCGTGCTCGTAATCGTGCTCGTAATCGATATCGTACTCGTTCTCGTAATCGTACTCGTAATCGGATTCAAGAAACCGCCGATTACGATTACGAGCACGAGTACGATTACGAAGGAAGACCGAGTACGAGCACGATTACGAGCACGAGCACGAAAAGGAACGGCGGGCACAAGGAGTTACCATGGAATCCACGCACGGAAGCATTATCGATCGCGTAATCCACGCGTCCTTCAAGCAGAAGGCGCTGGTGCTCATGCTCGTCGCCCTCGCGACGGCCTTTGGCATTGCCGCCTACCAGGACATGCCGCGCAACGTCTATCCCGACATCACCATCCCCATCTTCACGCTCGTCGTCGAAAACGAGGCGATGGCGCCGGAAGAAATCGAGATGATGATCACGCGGCCCATCGAGGCGGCCATGAACGGCCTGCCCGGCGTGCGGCGTATCCGCTCGCAAACGACCCAGGGCCTCTCGTCCGTCATCGTCGAGTTCGGCATCGAGACCGAGTTCTGGCTCGCCCGGCAATTCGTCTCCGAGCGCATGAGCCAGGTCACCGCGCAGTTGCCTCCCGGCACGGAACCGCCCACCCTCAGCAGCGCCACCACGCGCCTCGCCGAAGTCTACGAATTGGCCATTGAAGGCGATCTCCCGCCGACGGAACTGCGCGAGATCGCCGAGTGGCAGGTGCGTTACAACCTGCTCACGGTGCCCGGCGTGGCCGAAGTACTCAACATGGGCGGCTACATGCGCCAGTACCGCGTCACCATCGAGCCGGAAAAGCTCATCGCCAAGGACATCAGGCTCGCCGAGGTCGAGGAGGCCATCCAGAGCGGCAACGAGAACGCCGCCGGCGGCTTCATCAGCACCGGCTCCACGGAATACATCGTGCGCGGCATTGGCCGCTTCGATTCCGTCGAGGACATTCGCTCGACCGTCGTGGGCGAACGTGCGGGCGTGCCCATCTTCCTGCGCGACGTGGCAACCGTCGAAGACGGCACCGCCATCCGCCGCGGCATCGCCTCCAAAAACGGCGAGGAGACCGTCGTCGCGCTCGTCATCAAGCAGCCCAACGCCGACACCGTGCAGGTCGTCGAGGGCATCGAGAAGGCCATCGAGGACATGAAGGCCACGCTGCCGGAGGGCGTGCGACTTTCGCCCTATTACGACCAGACGCACCTCATCGATCACGCCCTGTCCAGCGTCACGCGCGCGATCCTCATCGGCGCGGGGCTGGTGGTGCTCGTGCTGCTGCTGTTCCTGGGAAATTTCCGCAGCACGCTCATCGTGGCGGCGTCGTTGCCGCTGTCGGTGCTCATCGCGGGTATTCTCATGCACCAAATGGGCGTAGGCATCAATACCATGTCCCTCGGCGGACTCGCCATTGCCGTCGGCATCATGGTGGACGCGTCCATCATCATGGTCGAGAACATCTACCACCGCTTCCACCGCAGCCGGAACAACCTCAAGGAAAAAGGCGTAAAGGAACAGGTCGCGCATCGCGCGGCGATCGAAGTGGGCCGCCCCATCGCCTTTGCTACCGTCATCATCATCGCCGTGTTCCTGCCGCTGTTTCTCATGGGCGGCATCGAAGGCCTGCTGTTCCGCCCGCTGGCCATTACGGTCGCGGCGGCCATGCTCGTCGCGCTCGTGCTGTCGCTTACCTTCACGCCCGTCCTGAGCGCCTGGTTCCTACACCCCAAAGGCAACGACGCGTCCGAGGGCGAGGTGTGGCTCGTGCGCGGCATCAAGCGGATGTACGTTCCCCTGCTCGAAGCCGCGCTTAGGCACCGCCTGGCCGTCATCGTGCTCGCGGCGGCGGCGCTCGTTCCGGCCGGCTGGGGCCTCGCGGTCGTGGGCAAGGACTTCATGCCCGAGCTCGACGAAGGCGCCTGGGTCATCGGCACGGTCACGCCCCCCGAAACCTCGCTCGAAGAAAACGACCGCATCACGCGGCGCATCGAGGCCATCCTGCTGGCAAATCCCGACGTCGCGGAATGCATCCGCCGCAACGGCCGCTCGGAGCGCGCGATCGGCTGCGTATTGCCCGTGAATTCGGGCGAAATCATCGTGAACCTAAAGGATAAACAAGAGCGCTCCAAGCCCACCGAGGAGATATTGGCCGAGGTGCGCGAAGCGGTCGAGGGCATTCCCGGAGTGGCGGCGGCTTTCACGCAACCGCTCCAATTGAAACTCGACGAGAGCCTGGAAGGCACACCCGCGCCGCTCCAAGTGAAACTCTTCGGTCCCGACATCGAGGTGCTCGCGGCGAAGGGCAAGCAAATCGAAGCGCTCATGCGCACGGTGCCGGGCGTCGCCGACGTGAAGATGGACCAGGCCGTTGGCATCCCGCAGTTGCAGGTCGAGATCGATCGGGAGGCCGCGGCCCGCTACGGCGTGTCGGTGGGCGCGGTGTCGGAGCTGGTGCGCCTCGCCGTGGGCGGCGAAGAGCTCACCCAGGTCTGGAAAAACCAGCGCAGCTACGGCGTGTTCGTGCGCTTCCCCGACCGTCTGCGCAACAGCCCCGAAGCCATCGCGAGCCTTACCGTGGATACGCCCTCCGGCGCGCGGATTCCGCTGTCGCAGGTGGCCAGCGTGAGCCTCTCCGAAGGGCCCAACGTGATCTGGCGCGAGGCCATGAACCGCCGCTTCAGCATCGACGCGAGCATCCAGGGCCGCGACCTCGCAAGCGTCGTCGCGGACATCAAGGAAGGCCTCAAGAGCATCGATCTGCCGCAGGACTACTTCGTGGTGTTCGGCGGGCAATACCAGAATCAGCAGCGCGCCATGCGCTCGTTGCTGATGGCCTCGGCGGTGGCGCTCGCCATCGTGTTCATGCTGCTCTACCTCGCG
>JAVEWL010000261.1:0-7335 GCA_034004565.1 FCB group bacterium
GGGCAAGCGAAGGACAGCAGGGACGCGTGAGCCCTCACCCCGCCCCTCACCCAAAGGGTGAGGGAGCCTGTCGGGGCAGAGGGTCGCCTGACTAAGCATATCCCCCCTCGCTACGCCCTGCTGGAGTCTTCTCCCCTCTCCCCCATCGGGGGAGAGGGCAAGGGTGAGGGGGCATTCGTCCTTGCTGTCGTTATGCTCCTTTTGGTCCTTTGCCCAAAAACAACGCGGGCCGCAGCCCCTCTGGGGAACTGCGGCCCGCGAGAAAGGTTTCGCCTAGTACTTGTAGATGAGCAGCCCGCCCGAGAAGCCCGCGCCGAAGCTGATCTGCAACACTGTATCGCCGCGCTTGATGCGGCCGTTCTTGATGTTCTCGTCCATCGAGATGGGCAGCTCGGCCGAAATCGTGTTGCCGTAGCGCTCGTAGTCTTCCACCAGCTTCTCGCGCGGCATCTTCGAGGCTTTCAGCGCCGTCAGGAACAACGGCTTCGAAGGCTGATGGATAAACGCCACATCGATGTCCTCGCGCGTGATGCCCGACAGCGCGAGTCCCTGTTCCAGGCAGCGCGGCATATGTTCCTTCAGGGCATTGTGGATGATGCGCGGATCGCCCATGAAGAAGCTGCCGTGGTATTCTTCGGGCACGCGGCCCGTGGGAATACTGGCCTTGTGGGGCATGGTGATCATGTCGTGATGCTGGCCGTCGGTGTACAGGCCCCCCGCCAGGAAGTGGCCCGGCTCCTTGCAGCGCTCGACCAGGACCCCGCCCGCGCCGTCGCCGAAGATGGCCCGGTGCATGGGATTGTAGAACGCGGGGCCTCTCGATACCACGGTGCCGGCCATGACCAGCACCTTGTTGGCGCCCGTGGCGATGCATTTCAAGGCGTAGTCCATGCCCGCAAGCCAGCCCACGCAACTCATGCCGATGTCCACCGCCGCGCACTCGGCGCCAAGCTTGTACTGGACCACCGCCGAGGTGCAGGGTTCAAAATAATCGCCCGGCGTGGCCGACACGATGAGCCGGTCCAGGTCCGTGGGCAGCACCTCGGCTTCCTCCAGGACCTGCCGGGCCGCGCGCACGATGAGGTCCGAGCACTGCTCGTCCTCGGCCGCGGCCCTGCGCTCGACCGCGCCCAGAAGGCGTTCGACCGCGCCGTTGGTCTCCTCGAGGCCCGGAATGTCGTGGTTGCCCACGATGCGCTCGGGAAGGTATGCCCCCGTCGCCGCGATCCGCGCCGGAATATCCTTGTACGAAAAGAACATTTATCTTCTCCTCCAGGTGACGCTGCGCTGTTCAGAGCGCGTATATGTGTGACCCGAGAAAGCCGACGCCGCTCCCCTCGAAGTGGCCGGTGGGGCTTGAAGCGCTCGGCTTGTGCACGTGGTCGGGCTCCCCGATCAGGACCTGCCAGCCACGCCTCTTCCGCAATTGGGAAATGGCGTAATGTATGGAAGCGCTGCGGTTCATAAGCCAGTATTGGCGTAACTTGCCTTGGAGGGATCCGCCATATGTCAGGACCCATGTGCAAACCCATATAGGATACACCAAAGGGGCTGCATTTGCCAACTCGTGACGTGAAGTCGGCCCAACCCAAAGGGGCTGTACCAAAACCCGGGATCACGCCGGCGGCGAGGTAGACGCCGACAAAAGCGCGGCCGACTCCGGGCAAGCGGTAAATCCCAAGGACCCAGGCTAGGCCGGGGGCGCTCCGACGATTTCTTGCGTGCCGTTTCTAGCCTGCAACGACTCGCCCCCCCCGGTCTTCCGCTCCGCGACCAAGGTATAGGCGCCCAATGCGAGTGCGTAACCGAACGCGGCGGTGAACAGTACCGCAGTGAAGTTGAGTTGGATTGCCAGCACGATGGAGACGATCGATCCGAGCACCGTGGCGCCGCCGTTTACGCCCCACATCCACGGCACGGCGTCTCGTGAGGCTTGGGCCACGGCATGGATGCCCGTCGGGAACGGCATCCCCAAAAGAATGCCCAAAGGTGCCACCAAAAGCACCGTAACGATTTCACGCGCCAGCAGCGGTTGCCCGAGCAGACGCTCAATGATGACCGGGTAGGCAACCGCAGTCACAATAATGACTATTATCAAAAGGCCGAGGGCGAGCCGCAGGGAGATTCCCAGGCGTTCCTTTAGATGACTACCCACGCCGGCAAAAAACAGAAGCGCCGCCAGCACGAGAGCCAACGAGCGCGCCGGGTGGCCCAAGAACAGTGCGAAGCGCTGCATCAAGCTGATTTCCACGAAAATGAACGACACGCCAAGGCAGCAGAAAAAAAGAAGCCACAACCTGAAGCCTGGGATTACAACCGGTCCGCGGCGCATGAGTGGTACTGCGACGAACAGCAGCAGAGCCAGCGTGGTCAACACAAGCAAACCCACCATGGTGAACTCCGACCAGGATCCCCGGACGAAGTCTTGATAACTGCCCGCGCGAAGCACATTGGCTAGATCCCCAATTTTGCGGTAGTGGAAAAAGAAGGGGCTATCGTCGTGGACCGGGCTGATGTTAAACCGGTATCCTTTCAGGAATTCCCGCTCTTTTCCCGCAGCGCGTGCTTCAGCGTATCGGTTGAGCACCACTTGCAGAGGAGCCTTGCATTCGCTCCTCGGCTTGGGGTAGGCCTCAATGCCACCGAAGCGTTCCGCATTCGCCCTGAGGGCCGTTAGATCTTCTTCCGAAAAGGGCGTGGGGCTGATAAGTGTCGATGCCCAGGAATCGCGTTCTTGAACGGCGATGTGCCGTTCCGCATACGCGTAGCCCAATTCGTGCAACGCCTCCAACATAACTGCAAAAAGGCGGGACGCTTCGCCCGCGTAGCTCCACCGGGTGATGCAAAGCACACCGTTCGGCTTGAGATGTCTGGCGTAATCCTTGACGGCCTCCACCGTGTACAGGTAATTTTCGGAGAGCATATAGGCGCCGGAATCCACCGCGGCAAACGTGTCGATGGCGTTGATCATGATTACGTCGTACAAGTCGGATCGGCTTCGCACAAAGCTGCGGCCTTCTTCGTTGTACAGGTGTACGCCGGGTCGCGTAAAGAGTCCCGCCAAGTATCCATCGTACTCGTGTTTAACAATCCGAGCCGTAGTGGGATTGATTTCTACGGCATCCACCTTTTTCGCGCCCGCGCGCAGGGCCGCGCGTACATCCGCCCCGCCACCGGAGCCGATGACCAGCACCGACTCGAAGTCCCGATCCAGCGCATACGGCGAGTCATGCGGAATCAGGGCTTCTTTCAGGGGGTCGAACGGCTTATTCACGACTTCGCGGACGTTCCAAACCAAGTCCGTCCACGCGTCGCCGTCAATCATCACGACTTTGCGCGCGTTCTTCTCCGTGGTGACCACGTCCGTGCGGGCAAGCATGTTCCATTCGCTCAGTTCAACGACTCGCTTGTCCCCGGGGGAGAGATTCTGGAACTCGAGATTGAAGGCCTTGGACTTGTCTGGGATGATGCGCGCGTTAATCGCGTCGTCGGCCAAGCAGAGTGCGGCAAGTACTGCCAGCACAGCAACGGAAGAGAGCTTTCGCGCCGGAGTTTCCGACGTTGCAAGAAAAACCGGCGCCGCAACCAGCGCACAAGCCAGTAACACGAGCGCAATTGCCCCCAAGGATTGCAGCAGTGCCAGCACCAGCAAGCAACCTAACCCGGCCCCGATGAGGTCCGCAAAATAAAGAGAGTGTATTTTCTCAGCATGGTCACGATAAACCACGCCTAACAGCCACCCTGCCAGGAAATAAGGTAGAACCGTGATGCTGTACGTAAGCAAGAGGCAGGCCAATTGCCACTGGTTATTCAGAGCACTGGGAAATATCCCGCCCATCATGGGGATAACCAGCGAGGAGAACAGTGTGGTCAATACAAATCCCAGCGCCGACCGACGTAACGTAAGAAAGCGGGCCAACCGTGTGTCCGGTCCGAACGCCAGCCACGTCCCGCTGATGCCGAATCCGAGCAGCGCTATTGACACGATGAAGTAAACCAAGTGGTTCCAAAATACGACTGCAAAGATTCGCGTCTGCACAATTTGGAGTATCAGACCCGCTGCCGCCACACTGAAGACAAGGATCGCCGGGAAAAGCCGATGCGATTTCATTTTTCCCCCTTTGGTCAGGCCGGTGCCGGCGTGATCACCAACCTGATCGCCGCGCTCTTGCCCGCCAATTACTGACCCTTCTTGGAGGGTATTGGTACTGTAACTATTACT
This sequence comes from FCB group bacterium, assembly GCA_034004565.1. Classification (GTDB taxonomy): domain Bacteria; phylum Hydrogenedentota; class Hydrogenedentia; order Hydrogenedentales; family SLHB01; genus JAVEWL01. The sequence goes on from JAVEWL010000261.1 coordinate 4,223, forward strand.
GCAGGTAAAGGCAAACACCGCATTCGGAATCCGGAGAATCGCCCTCGTCTCCGCTCCTTTCGCTTGAAGGAAGTGCGAGCATTCGGACGGTGTCTTGGTTATACTGAACCGTGTGCACAAGGCGGCGGAATCCGCTGTATTGTTTTGCAGGGCAAAGGGTATTGAATGATGATCGGCCGGTGAATCCGCCGAGGCCGCTTAACGGTCTTATTCTATCGGCACTTGGATTATTTCCTGGGCCGCTTTGGGCGCGCCAATCTGGGAAAGTGAGAGGACTCGAATGAAGAAGTGGATCCTGGGCGGCATCGTGCTGGTCCTGGTTGCGGGCTTGGGCTACGCCTGGTTCAAGCAGGACGCGAAATCGGCGAGCGCCGGCGAATTGTCCATCGCCAAGGTCGAACGCGGCAATATCGAATCGACGGTATCGACCACGGGCCGCGTCATCCCCAACCTCGAGGTCGAGATCAAATGCAAGGCGAGCGGCAGGGTCACAAACCTGCCCTTTGAAGTCAGCGATGAGGTGAAAAAAGGCGATCTGCTCGTGGAACTCGATCCCGTTGACGAGCAACGTCTCGTGAAGCAATCCGAAGTGGCCGTGCAAGCCTCGGATTCGCGGCTGAACCAGGCCCAGGAAAACCTCGAGGTCGCGCAGTTGAACCTAGAGATTTCGAAGCGGCGCGCCCAGTTGAACCTGGCGTCGCTCGAGAGCCGCGCGCGCGACGCCGAGGCGGACCGCGACCGCGCCAAAAAGAGTCTCAGCGAAGGCATTATCTCGCCGCAGGAATTCGAGCGGGCCGAGACCGCCGCCGTCGCGGCGCAGTCGGACCTCGAGACCGGGCGAACGCAGATCGACCAGTTGAAGACGGAAGAAAAATCGCTCGAGTTGCGGCGCCAGGATGTGGAAGTGGCGAAGTCGCAGGTCGAGTTGGACCGCCTGCGCCTGCAGGAATCGCAGCAGCGCCTCGCGGACACCAAGGTGTCGGCGCCCATCGATGGCATCGTGGCGTCGCGCCTGGTGCAGAAGGGCATGATCATCTCGTCGGGCATCAGCAACGTGGGCGGCGGCACGACCGTGATGACGCTCGCGGATCTGTCGAGGGTGTTCGTGCTGGCGGCGGTGGACGAGAGCGATATCGGCCGCGTGAAAGAGGGCCAGAAGGCGCAGATCACGGTCGATGCCTTTCCGACGCAGCCCTTCACGGGCGAGGTCGTGCGGATCGCCACGAAGGGCCTCAACGCCTACAACGTGGTGACCTTCGAAGTGAAGATTGAAGTGCTCGACGAACATAAGACGATGCTGAAACCGGAAATGACGGCGAACGTGGACATCCTGCTGGACAAGCGGGAGGGCGCGCTGGTGGTGCCGGTCGAGGCGGTCTCGCGCAAGGACGACGCCCACAAGGCGACCGTCGTGAAGGCCGACGGTTCGACCGAGGTGCGCGACGTGCAAATCGGCATTACGGACGGCATTCACTACGAGGTGCTGGGCGGGCTCGAGGAAGGCGAATCCGTGCAGGTGCGCAGCGATCTGGTCGAGACGAAGTGGAGCGGGGACGCGGAATCGAGCGAGGCCAAGAACGCCGAACGCCCGCCGCAACGCCCGGCATCCGTGCCCAGGACCGGCGGTGCCACCAGCGGCGGGAGCAAGGGCCTGTGATCCGCACCGAAAACCTGATCAAGTTGTACAACCTCGGCGGGGTCGAGGTGCGCGCCCTGGACGGCGTAAGCCTGACCGTCCACGAGGGCGAGATGATCGCCGTCACAGGGGCTTCGGGCAGCGGCAAATCGACGCTGATGAACATCCTCGGCTGCCTCGATCGGCCCGACAGCGGCAGCTACTGGCTGGGCGACGAGGATGTCGCGCAGTTGCCTAAGAAACGCTTGGCGCAGATTCGCAACCGGCGCATCGGGTTCGTGTTTCAGACCTTCAACCTGCTACCGCGCATGACGGCGTTTGAGAACGTCGAGTTGCCGCTGCTGTACGCGGGAAACACGAAGCAGGTGCGCGACCTCGCGATGGACGCGCTGCGGCTCGTGGGGCTCGAGAACCGCACGCACCACGAGCCGAACCAGCTCTCGGGCGGTCAGCGCCAGCGTGTAGCCATCGCCCGCGCCATCGTGATGAACCCGAACATCATTCTTGCGGACGAACCCACGGGCAACCTCGACAGCCGCACCGGCAACGAGATCATGGAATTGTTCGAGGAACTGCACTCGCAGGGCCGCACCATCATCATCGTGACGCACGAGCCCGCCGTGGCCCAGCGCTGCGGACGCCAGGTGCACATGGTGGACGGGCAGATTGTGGACGGTATGCTCCAGCATGTGTGAAGGCGAAGATCACCACAAAGACACGAAGACACAAAGGATCACAAAGAAAAATGACTCGGATAGGGTTAAGAACAATGCAACCACGAACTGAGAAGATCGGCCTTTATTCCTATTCGTTCCATTCGTGCCATTCGTGGCTGCATTGTTCTTTGCGGTTCTTCGTGTCTTCGTGCCTTTGTGGTGATCTCTTCTCGACGAACTGAAGGCTGACAATGCTTTTTTGGACAATCGTAAAAGTTGCGCTGAAGAGTCTGCTGGCCAATAAGCTGCGGACCGTGCTGGCCATGTTGGGGATCATCATCGGCGTGGCCGCGGTGATCTCGATGCTGGCGGTGGGCGCGTGGGCGCAAAAGCAGGTGATGGACCAGATCTCGATGATGGGCACGAACCTGCTGCTGGTGCGGCCCGCGCAACGCAGTTCGGGCGGCGTGTTCTCGGGCACGGCGCAGAACCTTACCGTGGCCGACGCGGTGGCGCTGGTGCGCAACGTGCCGGGGATCAAATACGTCACGCCGGTCGTGAGCAGCACGGCGCAGTTGAAGTACCTCAACAGCAACACGCGCACGTTCGTGACGGGCGCGGCGGTGTCCTATTTCCCCTCGCGCAACTACAAGATTGCGCGGGGCCGGGCCTTTTCCGAAGACGAGGCCGAGAAGAACGGCCGCGTGGCCGTGCTCGGGCCCGCCACCGCCGAAAAGCTCTTCGGCGAGGAAAGCGGCATCGGCGAGGTCATTAAGATCAACGGGATCAACTTCCGCGTGGTGGGCGTGCTCGAGGCCAAG